>CAZCPP010000100.1:0-11774 GCA_964500655.1 uncultured Anaerolineaceae bacterium
GAAGAATGCCATCTTTCCGCTTATCCGTCAAACTATATTTGCTAAACTACTAGGTATCATTGGCATTATCTTGCTTGCTACTTCAAGTCAAGTGGAAAAGCCTATGGAAGAAACAAAAGAAGAAATCAACGTTGACTCGCAAAATGCCGAGATGAATAAAAACTTTGAGCGCATAGCCTGGGGCGCATTCCTGATCATGTTGGGCGGTTTCATGTTCGTGCCTGAAGAAATTATCAAGGGCGGCTGGTGGTCAATTGGTGTTGGCCTGATATTCTTAGGATTAAACGCAGCTCGCTATTTCAATGGTCTCAAGATGAGTGGTTTCACTACCTTTCTGGGTATCATCTCGGTAATTGGTGGTTTGCTGGACCTGGTCGGCATGGACGGGGTGGATGGTGCTATCTTGTTAATTGTCCTGGGTGGATACTTGGTGTTGAAACCTTACTTTGACAAGCGCCAACTATTTGGCAAGGCCGAAGAGAGTTAGACAATCTAAACTAAAGACCCTAAAGGCAAATACCTTTAGGGTCATAATTGAAATTTGGGTGGAAGTTCTTTGAGAACCTCGCGGAATTCAATTGCAATGTACTCGAAATAACCCAATTAATTGATGGTAAGATTCAAAACATCATGCAACTAAATCTTGCTCTTGCCCAAATTAACTCAACCCTTGGGGATGTACAAGCGAATTTGGATAAACATCTTAGACTGCTCGCAGATGCAAAAAAGGGTGCTGCCGATTTAGTTATATTTCCTGAATTATCACTAACAGGATATGCACTACAAGACCTGGCTTCAGCCGTTGCCCTGCATCCAACGGAGGATGATCCCGTATTCAAACATTTGCTCAAGGCGAGTCGCGATCTGGACCTCGTGGTCGGTTTCGTGGATGAAGACTCTCGTCATCGATTTTATATTGCTTCCGCTTACCTCTCTGGCGGAAAAGTGCTACATGTCCATCATAAAGTTTACCTTCCGACCTATGGATTGTTCGACGAAGGCCGCTTCTTCGCCTGGGGGGATGCAATCCGAGCATTTGATACACGCTTTGGGCGAGTGGGGCTTTTAATCTGTGAAGATTTTTGGCATGCCTCGCCGCCGTACTTGCTCTGGTTGGATGGCGCAGATATCATGCTGCTATCCTCTGCATCCCCCGGACGTGGATTGAATGATGATGAGAAACTGGAATCCGCGCGCTGGGTGGAGCGTGTAAATCAAACCTATGCCAGCTTGTTCACATCATTTATAGCCCACACCAACCGGGTAGGGTTTGAAGATGGATTGCATTTCTGGGGCGGGGCAACTGCCTTTGATCCAAATGGTGAATTGTTGGCAAAAGGTCCTTACCATGAGGAAGCCCTGACGTTTGTTACCCTGGATTTGAATCAATTACATCGCACGCGCGCCCGTCTACCACTCTTGCGGGATGAACGAACACATTTGGTTGAGAACGAACTCAAACGGATTCTTTCGAAATGATAGATCTATCCATCAATACTGACCTGGCTCGCAAAATCCTGACGGGATTCATCAAGAGTGAGATCACACGTGCCGGATTCAATCGCGCTGTTATAGGTTTATCGGGAGGAGTTGACTCCGCCCTTTCCTGTGTACTGGCTGCTGATGCTCTGGGCCCGGAAAATGTTCTGGCCGTGCGTATGCCCCACAAATCGTCGTCCCCTGATTCGCTGGAACATGCCCAAATGGTCATCGAGCAGTTAGGGGTCCGGAGCGATACGATTGAGATCACAGAAATGGTGGAGCCGTTAATAGCACGCGATCCCGAGATGTCCAACGTGCGCAAGGGCAATATTATGGCGCGTGCTCGCATGATCGTCCTGTACGATCAATCGGAAGTCTTCGATGGTTTGGTAATCGGCACGGGTAACAAGACTGAAATCCTATTGGGATACAGCACCCTGTGGGGTGATTCGGCTTCAGCGCTTAACCCTATCGGTGATCTGTATAAAACCCAGGTGCGGCAACTATCCCGGGCGTTAAATATCCCAGCGGTTATTGTGGACAAAGCACCTTCCGCCGATTTGTGGGCTGGTCAAACAGACGAGCATGAGCTTGGTTTCACATATGAGGAAGTAGATAAATTACTATACCTCTTGGTTGACCAAAGGTATAGCCCTCCCGAATGTGAGGGTGCCGGTTTTGAACGATCTTTCGTAGATAAAGTTGTGCTGCGGATCAAACACTACCATTTCAAGCGCGTGCTGCCTCCAGTTGCCAAGATCAGCAATCGTACAGTGGGCTATGATTTTCTCTACCTGCGCGACTGGGGCACTTAGTACCTTGCAATTGTGTGAGAATCATTAGAATTTGATAGGTGAGTGTTGACTTTGCATATGAAATCTTATATACTCTTTGCTAGGTAAAAAATCTTATGCGAGTAACTCCCGCCAAGAATTCAAATTTTGACTGCTGAAAGGCACGCGTGCGCACGCGTGCCTTTTTGTATCTTTTGGATAAGGAGATAAAAAACATGGACTATGGAATTATCGGCAAAATTCAGAAATCCAAGCACTATGCTGAAGAGCGGCATCGCTTTCAGTTTAAAAAATTTGAGCTTTCATTTGACGGTGATAACAACCCTCATGCGGTGGAATTTGATAACGGAATTTTTCACTGTGATTGCGAATTTTTCATATCGCATCAACGGTGTACACATACTATGGCGCTCGAGCGAATACTCGAAGACATGATCCCGGAGTTTGCAGAAGCATAAGAAATAAGGAAAAAATACCAGCTGCCCCTTGCGAAACAAGGGGCGGTTTTTGTTTTACTGGTTTAAGATATTTTTGCTTTGGGGTAAAATAACCTTATGATGTCCAAATTATCGAGACGAGACTTTCTAAAGTTAAGCTCGCTAGCGCTGGGAGGAATGGCTTTCTCACCCTTCGAGCCTGATTCGATTAACTTTGATGATAGTACAGTTGTGCGCGTTACCAAAGAATCTGTCAGCGTTTATCGCGGACCAAGTGATGAGAACAGAATTACTGGTACCTGGTATCGTGACGAACTGGTGCATGTTTATGATGAAGTCATCGCTGAAGAGCCGAAATATAACCCGGTTTGGTATCGCGTTTGGGGCGGGTACATGCATCGTTCCAGATTGCAGCGGGTGAAGTTTTTATATAACCCGCCGTTGGAATACATCCCTGAGGGAACTCGTCATCTGGTAGAGATAACCGTCCCCTTCACACAACCCTGGCGCCTGACGAAGACATACGGCTGGCAACCGCTCAACATGCCTCCAAACCTGAGTACCAACCCACCTATGTACTATGAATCTGTGCACTGGATTGATGCAGTCGTGGATGGCCCGGACGGAGAGCCATGGTATCGTATCTTTGATGATCTCGACGGTTCATATTACGCAGCGGCCTCTCATTTTCGAATTATTCAACCTGAAGAGTATGCGCCTATCAGCCCAGATGTCCCCAAAGCGAGTAAACGTTTAGAAGTCAATCTAACCACACAAATCTTGAAAGCTTATGAATACGATAAAGTTGTCTTTCAAACCAAAATCGCCTCCGGCATTCCAGGAGGCCCATCCGGACCTGACCAACTAGCTACTACAACACCGTACGGCGAATTCAATATCCAGGAAAAGATGCCTGCCAAGCATATGGGTAGT
Source organism: uncultured Anaerolineaceae bacterium (assembly GCA_964500655.1). Taxonomy (GTDB): domain Bacteria; phylum Chloroflexota; class Anaerolineae; order Anaerolineales; family Villigracilaceae; genus JAABUE01. Next base: position 3,647 of record CAZCPP010000100.1, read on the forward strand.
AGCTATTATGGCTCTAACCCAGGTAATTTATTGGCCGATGCAGACGGATACGTTCTCCCCGGTGTCTCGTGGACCTGCTTTTTCACCGAGGTGGGGCATGCCTTCCACGGCACATACTGGCATGAAAACTTTGGTGTTCCAATGAGCCATGGCTGTGTCAATATGCGCTCGGAAGAAGCCAAATGGCTCTTCCGCTGGACATACCCGGTCTTTGATCTGGCAGAAGGTAACATCTATAAACGCGGCTTGGGCACATTGATCGAGATTTTCTACGGCTAATTTGTATGCCTACATTAAAATGGCCCGGGAAAAGCCTCGTAGATCCCATACCTGCCGAGCTCCTGACCGAAGCTATCATCTACCCTCAAGGGCGGGGATACCCGGATAAACAGCCTGAAAATCACCTAATTCTGGGGGATAATCTGCCAATTATGACGGCTTTATTGCCAGAGTATGAGAACCAGATTGACCTGATCTACGCCGATCCACCGTTTTTTACCAACCGTAAATACTCTGCACGCATCGGGCGCGGGGAAGATTCGCGCAAACCAGGCCAATGGCAACTGGCTGAAGGCTATCGCGATCATTGGCCCGATGCGGATGCCTATCTCAATTTCCTCTATCAGCGCCTGGCATTGATGTATCGCTTGCTCGCACCAAATGGGACCTTGTACCTGCATCTTGATTGGCATGCAGATTCTTACGCTCGATTATTGCTAGATGAGTTTTTCGGTGCAGAGAATATGATCAATGAGGTCATCTGGACTTATCATGGTCCCTCGCCAATTCGACGGGCGTTCAATCGTAAGCACGATACAATTTTGGTTTATTCAAAGGGCAAGGATTACACTTTCAATGTCGATGCTGTTCGCGAACCATATAATCCTAACACCGTAAAAACATTCAATGCTTCACCCAAGGCTGGTTTTGGTAAAGTGCCAGATTTGGAGCGTGGCAAGGTTCCAGAAGATTGGTGGTATTTTCCGGTCGTAGCACGTTTGCATAACGAACGGACAGGTTATCCCACCCAGAAACCGCAAGCTTTGCTAGAGCGAATTATCAAAGCCTCCTCAAACCCGGGCGATATCGTGGCAGACTTCTTCTGTGGATCGGGTACCACGCCGCTTGTAGCAGACAGCCTCGGGCGAAAATTCATCGCGGCCGATGCCACCTTCCGCTCGCTGCATACCACCCGCAGCCGGCTGATCGCTGCACGGAATCCTTTTACGCTCAAGCGTGATTCTGCTGCCCCTTTTGTGTTGTCAACAGGAGAAGGCGTAATTAAAAAGGGAGATGAGACTATAAAGCTTGATACACCGCTTGAACTGGATTACTGGGAATTGGACCCGGCCTGGGATGGGACAACGTTCAGGAGTATTTCGCAAGCCGTTCGCCCCGTGCGAAGCGATGAAGTCCCGTGCGAGTTAAAAATCAAAACCGGCGCTAGTAACCCGAGTGAGAGGGTAGTCTGCGTCCGGTTGGTGACAGTAGAAGGAAAGCAATATCAGTTAAACGTCTAAGCGATATCCTACTCCACGAATTGTTTTAAGGAATTTTGGTTTCAGGGGGTCAAGTTCAATAGCGCGCCGTAGCCAGGAAATATGCACATCCAATGTACGAGTATCACCAGTATAGTCAGTTTCCCAGACCTTTTTAAATAGATGTTCTCGTTCAACAACTTCACCATGGTGATCCATCAGGATTTGCAATAGAGAAACCAGGCGCGGCGTGAGCTTCTTATTTTTTCCCAGGCAGCGTACGCGACGCCTGTCCGTGTCAAGATTAATGGGGCCTGCACGGACGACATTTTTGCCATCCCCTGGCAGCAGTGGTTTGATGCGATTTGAAAGTTTCTGCACAGTGAAGGGCAAGTTGAGAATCACATCCACGGAGACTTTCGAAACGATTTTGTCTTTTTCTAAAATTAGGATAATGGGCAGCTTGTCGTTTTTTTCGCGCAGCGATTGACAGATACGAATACCGCTGCTGCGCAACGAAGCGGCGTTAACAACAACCAGATGAGGGGAAATCTTTTTCAGACGGGAGATGGCATCGCTACCGCTTTTGGCCGTTACAACATCGAATCCCTTCTTCTGCAAATCTGATGCAAAAGAAGGGATGTCTGTATGTCGTCCTTCAATAATGAGAATAATTGCGTCTGTCATCTTGGTAGGTATTTTTGTGTTTTGCGCTGGTGACAGACTGCCGAATTCTAGTGTTGGATTTATAATATTGTCTGGCTTTTGATATGGATGGCAGCCCGTGACAGTTAAAGCATTATACACTAAATCTTAACAAATTGTTCATGAACCAAAGTACTATTTTTTAACATTTCTCATCCCTTTTTAACACTCAACTTGACGCATCGATACAGGTATGGTAATATCTGCGGGCTTCGATGCGGGGTAGAGCAGTGGCAGCTCGTCGGGCTCATAACCCGGAGGTCGACGGTTCGAGTCCGTCCCCCGCTATAAAAAAAGGCACTTTTACGGTGCCTTTTTTGTTTGGAATCAAGCGAAATCAGCAGCTAAACCTACGACCCACAGGTTACGAGCCCTACAGAAAAGTAATTGGCTTGTAACTCTGGGATCATAGGCTCTTGCGTTGACCCCACTGCTGAATTTAGTAATTCAATGAACCTGAGCTCGTCGGGTTCGATGAGTATAAAATCAGGAATGTTAGAAACATAGATTTAGGATTGAGCTCAATATCCAAAATACCGACAACTGAACTAGCCATATAAATTCTATTCTACCCTTGCCATTAGAAAACTGAATTCGATGAATAAATAACATTTTCAAAAATCTATCTGAAGTTCTGTAATAAACAGGTCTGTAGTCATATTGGGCAAATTATCTAATCGGTTATACTGAAATCACCAACAAATCACTACAAACATTTTGGCTTTTTGGAATTATTCCTTGGAAAAGACGATGTTCATTGAGAGAGTAAAACAATCCTTTCGCCGATTACAGTGGAAGTTGACACTGAGCTATACTGCCGTGACACTGGGAGCATTGCTGGTTTCAATACTAATCCTGGTTGTTGTTATGTTCTCGGCGATCTTCATCCCGTATGACATGGCTCCAAATGAGATGTGGGTTCAAGCCGCTAACGAGCAAACCGTACCGTTGGCGCGTATGCTGCTTTCCGAATCACCACCTAGTATGGTTGGTATCGCAGATTTGGTGAATTACTCGGATGAAGCCAGATTCGAAAGCCTGGATCTTTTGAGTATTGACAACGTTACATTATTCATTCGCGCCACCACGGATATCGAGATGTTTATATTTGATCCTGATGGCGCCTTGCTGGGTAGAACAGGTTATCCGGCTTTTTCCAGCCCAATGCATGATTTCGGCACCAGTGCAATCCCGAAATTGGAGCTACCACTCCACGCTGCTCTCTCAGGTGTGCAGGATGCTGACCAGCTGGTATCCCCAGGTGAACCAGGGGAGCCGTGGGTTGTGGCCGTTCCCGTTTTCTCGTCCGGAGATGAGAGCGACCGGTTATTAGGGGCAGTGGCGTATGTGCTCAATTCAATGCCCACCGAAGACAAGATCATCTCTCACACGTTGAAATTCGTTGGCGGAAGCATTATATTGTTCTTGGTTGCGGCTGGACTGATCGGCACCATCTTCGGAGCTTTGACTTCCAAGGGTATGGTCAAACGGATGCAGCGCGTTTCTCAAGTGATTGATGCTTGGAGTCAAGGTGATTTTACTGATTTTATCGACGACCCCGTTGGTGATGAAATCAGCCAGCTCTCAATGCGTCTCAACAACATGGCAGAGCAACTGCAACAATTCCTAAAGAAACGCCAAGAGATAGCTGTATCGGAAGAGCGAAATCGCCTGGCTCGTGATCTACACGATAGCGCCAAGCAAGAAGCCTTAGCAGCATCTTTCCATCTGGGCACAGCACTGACACTTTTCGAGCGCGACTCCGAATCTGCAAAGAACCACCTGATCGAGGCAGAGGGGTTAGTGGATTCGGTACGTGGAGAACTGACAGACTTGATCCATGAGCTGCGTCCCCCTTCGATGGACGGCGCCCGTTTTGACGAGACGCTAAACGAATACCTCATTGAATGGGCACATCAAACAGGTATCGAAGCCACCCTAAACGTGGAGGGTTTTGTCGATTTGTCTCTAGATATCAAGCAGGCGCTTTACCGAATCATGCAAGAAGCACTGGCTAACGTTGCCCGGCACAGTTCTGCTGAGGAAGTCGAAGCTTCATTAGATTATGGGGATACATCGGTCCAAATTTCCATTAGCGATGACGGCTTGGGTTTTGACTCACACCAGCAATATGAGGGGATGGGGCTTGCTTCGATGCGGGAACAAGCGGAATCGTTAGCTGGCAGCTTCATTATCGAGAGCGAAGCGGGGAAGGGCACAATGATTGTTGTGAGAGTTCCGATTAATTAGGGGAAGGAGTGTTATGTCCGAGCCAATCACAGTCATGATTGTTGATGACCATGAAATGGTACGTAAAGGGGCCAAAGGATATCTGGAAGTACAATCGGATATTGCGGTAGTAGCAGAAGCAGGGTCTGGAGAAGACGCGGTCCAACTTGCTGGCCAGCATGTGCCGGATGTGGTCTTGATGGATTTGGTTATGCCCGGTATGGACGGGGTAGAAGCCACGCGTAAGGTGAAAGATGCCAGCCCTCGCTCGCAGATTATCGTGCTGACTTCATATCACCAGGATGAACATATCTTCCCGGCCCTGCAGGCTGGGGCTATCTCCTATTTGCTCAAAGATGTCAAAGCCAAGGAATTAGTAGATGCCATTCACCGGGCTGCAAAAGGAGAGGCCACGCTGCACCCCAGGGTAGCGGCACGTGTAATCAAGCAGTTCAGCCGAGGGGAACCTGATAGGAGCGTTCTTTTTACGGAGCTAACGGAGCGGGAATTGGAAGTACTGACACTGATAGCCAGGGGATACACAAATAAGAAAATTGCCGAAGACCTGGTCATCAGTATTGGCACTGTCAAAGGCCATGTCAGCAACATTTTGAGCAAGCTCCACCTTGCTGATCGCACTCAAGCTGCGGTATACGCCTGGCAGGAGGGGATCGTGCGGCGCGAGTGATCCTAGTAGAATTTACCCGACTATCGATACGTATCTATGGGGGCATGTCAGAATTTGGAACCATACTTAGCGTAAATTAAAACACCTCCTTGAGATATAGTTCAAGACCAGACCAAGGGTTGGGACAAAACATCTCTTTGGACTCGTGTGATTCATCTGCTCCCATGCTATTCTATTAGCGCATTTGAAAAGTGTAATGAGAGCTTAACTCATCACACTAACTAGTAGAGAAGGAAAGAACAATGACTAACCTTACCTACCTTGATGAGCTGATGGCAGCAGAGCAACGTCTTGATATGCTGGCGGAGGCCACTAACTATAGATTAGCCAAACCGGTGACATTGCAGAATAAAAAGTCCGGTTTTGCTCGATTATGGAAAGCGTTAGGCTATCTGAGGAAATTTTTGAGCATCCAGCTATGGAAACGCTATCCTTTAATAGCGTTTACCGATGAAAAAAATAACTGGAGGAGAGATTGACTATGTATACAGAAGAAATCCACCCCCAAGAGAAAACAAAATTTCACTTATCGAACCATCCGTGGATCGGCTTGGCTGCCCTATTGGTTACTTGGATTCTTGTCCTAATCTTGGTGGTAATTATTGCCAGCCTGGTTGGTATACCAGTAGATGCGCCCTATCGCCCGTTGATCACTCCCACCCTGGCACATATCCTGGGGCTCTTTATCATCATCCCCTTTGTTCTCAAACTCCCCAATGGGAAAACAACCTTCCGGGCGTACCTGGATGATATCCGCCTATCCCGCGTCCGGCCCTTTCTACCCTTGCTGATATTGGGAATCTCCAGTTCGTTGATCTTGCTGCTAGTGTTATCTATCAATTCCCTTGTATTTCGCATTTCGCAAGGATTTCCACTCAACCCTGCATTTCTTCGAAGGATGATTAATCTGCAGGCAAACCTACCGCCCGGCTCCCTGAGCTATATTGTGTCGTTCCCAGCCATCTTCGAGGAGGTTTCCTGTCGCGGTGTCATGTTGGTCTTGTTCCTGAAACGGCATTCTGCCAAGAAATCGATCCTGATCACGGCCCTTGGTTTTGGATTATTCCATTTCCTCAACTTGCTGGGCGGTGTGGAAGCCGAATTTGTGATTCAGCAGGTCATTTTCGGTTCAGCCGTGGGATTGTTCTACGGCTACCTGGTGCTGCGTTCGAATAGCCTGATGCCAGCCATGCTCTTCCACTACCTGGTGAATATGTTTATCGGCTCGTTCACAATATATTTTCAACGTTATGCACCAACCGGAACGCAAATCCTGTATGCACTGGTCAATCTTCCCTGTGTGGTCACAATTCTGATCTTGTGGGTCAAGTTCTTTTGTGAACGGTGGATTCCCCGGCCGAGAGTTTGGAAACCGATTAGTTTCTGGAGATAAGAGTAATGAAAAAACAATCCCCAAGCCGTTGGTATTACGGCATTGCTGGTCTGATAGTTCTCGCTGGTATCTTATCAACTGTGTATCTGTTCAAGAGTTCGGGTATTGCAATGTATCCTGTTTTGATCGCTGATGCCTATGATGAAGAACAACACCATCTAAAGGTTCCTGGCTCCAAAGAAGTAAAGCTAATTCGTACGGGTGCCTATGGCATTTATTATGAAAACAGTCTGGTTGACACACACAAGCAGATACCTCCTGCGATTGATTGTTCCCTGATTTCGAACTCGACAGGATTCAAGATAGAAGCAGTTCCTGATTACGTTGAAACCAATCGTTACTGGCTCAAAGACCAGACTGGATTTGGCGTGTTAGTCATGAGCATAACTGTGGACCAACCCGATACTTACACCGTTTCCTGTGACTATCAAGATGGCAGCACGCGTCCAGAGATCAGCGTAGCCCTTGGTCCAAATTACTTCTGGGAATTCCTTAGAGTCGCCTGGAAGATCAGTCTTCCGACGCTGGGCGGTATGAGCACATTATGCGGGTCGCTCCTGCTGGCACTGCTTTTTGTCATTGTTGTTGCCATCAAGCGAGCTGGTGTTTAGATGAACAAGAAATCTTCTGCGCTCCTGATTATCATTAGTCTGCTCTTCGCCGCCTTGTTTGCGTGCGGCAAAAAGGCTGACCATCATACTGCCTTTACAAACGTCAAGCTCGTCCCGATGACGGGTGAAATAATCCTTGAAAACCAGACGGTTGTTGTCAAAGGCTCCAGGATAATTCAAATCGGCAATTCTGATGAATTACAGCTCCCGGAAAACACAATCATTATCGTCGGAGAGGATCATTACCTGATGCCTGGCTTGGCAGACATGCATATGCATACAAGAGAGGATTGGGAAGATGGAGATATTTGGCCTGTAAATCCGTTGTACCTATATCTGGCAAACGGCGTCACCACCATCAGGGATTTTGCACCGTATGGTTCGCTTACCTATGCCCTTCAACGGCGCGATGAAATCCAGGCGGGAACACGCGTTGGTCCAGCCATTTATACCTCTGGCAAGCTCCTCTTTTCCAGCCCATTGGAAGATCCTCATGGGATTGTTAGTAAAAACTTTTCGATGGGATTCGATTTCCTGAAATTGTACTCCTACCTGTCTGAAGAAGATTTCCAGGCTGCCATGAGAACAGCTAAAGATCTCGGCATGTATACAAGTGGGCACATCCCTTATGCTGTGGGACTGGAAGGTGTGCTGGCCGAAGGTACGGATGAGATTGCCCACGTTGAAGAACTACTTTTTGAGTTTTTTGAATTCGACAGGAATAAGCAGTTGACCCCCAAAGGATGGATCCCTTATATCATCGATTCGATACTCTCTCAGTTGGATTTATCCTCGAGTACTCTTCAGGCAGATTTTGAGAAGGAAAATATTGAGACCCTGGTGCGGATTGTCGAACAGATTCGATCCGCGGATGTCCCCGTTTGCACGACTATGATTGTCGATGATTTCATCCAATTAAAACTGTTCCAACCTGAAGTTTTCCTGGAACGCCCAGAAAATATATATTTTGAGAAGGGATATGTGGAAAGTTTCCTTCAAGGAGAAGAAAAACATCAAGTCATAT
>CAZCPP010000101.1:0-11717 GCA_964500655.1 uncultured Anaerolineaceae bacterium
TGGTTCACCCTATCGCCCGTCTTTTCAGACCATCTCAATGGCTAAATAGTTACCCATTTTTTTGATTTGCAATTACTTAATTTCGACTCTCAGGGTGAAATTGACTACTTGTCCACCTTGTGGAACAACATTTATGATGTAGTCCTGTGTGGAGGGTAATTGCATATTGAAGGTAGTAGAACCCATGATAGCACGCATGTATGGCTGCCCATCGCTAAAACCCCAAACAGTCAATGCAGCCATGTTTGGGTTGGGTGTAAGTAAGATATCCATAGCTTGGCCTCCACTTGCACCAACCACATACGATGCGTTATGCCCATTAACAGTTTTACCACTTAGCGTAGCAGAAATTGCTCCTTTATTAAACTTGATCCGACTGGGAATGGAAACCCAGAAAGTAAAATCTTCTGTATTCCCTCCACCGATAATTTGGAAAAAGTAATCTTGTGTGGCAGGTAAAGTCCCTTGCCAGGAAGACGATCCCTGCACTGCTGGAAGCAATTCTATGCCACCTTTCGTGATAATGGACATGGTGACAGCATTACTTTGAGAACTGACCGATGCCAACATTGGTTGTCCAAGCAGGGCTCTCAGCACAAAATTCTGTTTCTGACCTGCAATTATTGTCCCACTAACAGTACCATAAGTTGCTCCGGAATCAAAATTAATTCTGTTTGCAGCTGGCAGGATCGGGGATGAGGTTGGAAGCGAAGTGATCGTTGGTGGGATAACTGTTGGGGGAGCAAGTGTCGTTGTTGGAAGGGGTGTTTGGCTCGGAGCTACTGTGGGTAGCGCCTGTAGGGTTGCAGCAGCGATGTGCTCGATCTCTTCCATAGATATGGACGGATCATTTACGCCATTGCAGGATAGGGAAAGTACGGATAGGGCTACCAACACAGTAACTAAACTGACTTTGTCCTTCAGTGACCGTACGATTCCCATATATTACTCCTTAGATTTGACCAGGAGGTAAGCATACTATGCCTTATTGGGTTTGACCAGGAACTTGTACAGTACAATTTCCATATGGCAAAATCGAAATTATTTCTGCAATTGTGGGGACCAGCCCTCCTGTTGATGGTAGTCATTTTCGGTTTCTCTTCCATTCCATCAAGGGAGATGCCAAGTTTTGGGATACTTGATTTTGTGGTTAAAAAGGGCGGCCACGCGCTTGGATACGGATTATTGTCTACAGCATATTTACGTGGGTTGAAGGGCAATGGTAAAAAGATGATCCCCTGGCAAATACTTATGGCCTGGATTTTGGCTACCTTGTATTCTGCGAGCGATGAATTCCACCAATCGTTTGTCCCCGGACGAAACCCAGCTGTTATGGATGTGATGATCGATTCACTTGGCGCAGCTTTAGCGCTCTTTTTAGTGTATAGAGTTCCTAACCAAAAATGATCAATCATAAATTCAGGTCAAAAAAACAAGTTTATAAAATTCAGTTTCTATTCGAACTCGATATCAATTTCCTCATCCGGGTTCCACTCATCCATGCGTTCGATCTCAATATCTGTGAAGAGTTTTTCCTGCTTGGCAGAAACACGGTAGCGTTTAACAAGCTCTAGCAACGCGAGAAATGTGACCACAACCTCGATGCGTGTAGGATTTTTACCTAACAATTCCTTGAAATGTGCATGTTCAGCACTACCAAGCTTTTTTGAGATCAATTCGATCTTCTCACGGATGGTCACTTTAGGTGCAGTTATTACAGTCCCTAAGGCCTGCTTTTCCGCCTCTTTAATGTACACTTCTTTGGCTGCCTCAATCAGATCTGCGATGGTGATATCAGAAAGATCGAGTTTTCCTTCAATTTTGGGTGGTGGAGCCAGGCGTAGATATGTGCGAAGTTTTTGTTCTTCTTGCCTCTGTAATATAAAAGCGATTTCTTTAAAGCGCTTATACAATTTTAGTTGTTCGACTAGCGCCGCCCCAACATCCTCTTCGCCAGGTTCAAGTGCGGGCGGCCGTGGTAGCAATGCTGCCGATTTGATTTGCACAAGCTTAGCGGCAATCACCAGAAAGGCCGATATTTCATCCGCGTGATTTTCTTCTAACTCATGCAGGTAGATAAGATATTGTTCCGTTACCGCGGCAAGCGAAACTGCTGTGATATCCAATTCGGCGTGCTCGATCAAATCTAGTAGCAGATCAAGCGGACCCTCATACACAGCTGTTTGCACTGTGTAGCCGCTGGTCTGGTGTCCTAATATGCTTACCATAACGCGCCGATTATATCATCTCCGTAGTGGAGAACATTCATGCGCTGTTATAATTCCGACATGTCTGATCCAAAACTGACCCACCTAGATGAGCAGGGACGCGTCAAGATGGTAGATGTGGGTGCTAAACCAGATACCGAACGTATTGCGATCGCAAAAGGGGAGGTTCAGATGAAATCTGAGACATTGGATTTGATTCGAGCTGGACAAATCAAAAAAGGGGATGTATTCACCATCGCACAAATCGCGGGTATTAACGCCTCCAAGCGGACCTCTGATCTGATTCCGTTATGTCACTCACTACCACTTACTAAAGTTGATGTTGATCTCTCTATTGATGAAAATCTTCCTGGCGTGATCATAACGGCTACCGCAAAAACAATTGGTAAGACAGGTGTTGAAATGGAAGCGCTGACGGCTGTCTCTGTGGCTGCCTTAACGATCTACGACATGGCTAAAGCTGCCGAGAAAACTATGCTCATCCAGAATATTCGATTGATAGAAAAGCATGGTGGTCAATCGGGAGATGTAATAAACGAATAACTGTGTGTTGTCATTGAACTACATCAGAAATATAAAGGAATTGAATGAATCACATCCGTGTATTATTCTTTGCTACTTTGCGTGAGCGGGCTGGAACAAAGTCGATTGAAATGAATATTCCCCTAAAAATGACAGTTTTGGAATTGAAGGATTTAATCGTAGATAAATATCCAAACTTGGCAGGCACAATGGATTCCGTAGTTCTTTCTATTAATCGCGAGTTCGCATTTGATGAAAACCTTATCCCTGATAATGCTGAAGTTGCGCTGTTCCCGCCAGTGAGCGGGGGCTAATGACTCTCCCAACAATATATTCCATCACTGAATCTGAGATTGATCTGAACGACTTGCTGGCACAGATTACGCTCACCAGCACGGGAGCGGCAGCGATCTTTACCGGTATGGTACGTGGTGTGACTAGACGTGGAAAGGTGCATGATACCGCATATCTTGAATATGAAGCCTATGTCCCGATGGCCGAAGCCAAGATGAAACAAGTCGCTGACGAAATTCGAGAGAAGTGGCCAACGGTGGAAGGAATCGCCTTTATTCAACGCATTGGAAAGCTAGATCCCAAAACTCCAACCGTTATGATCGCGTGCACTGCAGCCCACCGTGATACAGGTGTCTTCGAGGCTGCACGATATGGAATTAATAGGTTAAAAGAAATTGTGCCAGTTTGGAAGAAAGAAGTTGGGATTGATGGTGAAGAATGGGTGGAGGGGGATTATCATCCCAAACCAGGGGAGTAAGGTAAACGCGTGAAAACGGAAGCAACGAGTAATGGCGAGTGAGGCCCATGGCGAAAAAAGGCGTGACGAGTTAGCCTTTTTGGGGTTTTAGGTAGAGGCCAAGTATTTTTTACGGATGTTATTTTAGAATGTCTAAACGCAAGGAGGCGTAATGCAGGAACGGATTGTCATCACCGGAATGGGAACCGTCAATCCCCTTGGCCTAAATGTGTCCGAATCTTGGAATAATGTGACAGAAGGTGTCTCTGGCGTAGCGCCGATCACATTGTTTGATTATACTGATTTGCGGGTGCATATTGCTTGCGAGGTGAAGAATTTTGCACCTGAGCAGTACATGGCAGCCAAAGATGCCCGCCGCCGCGACCGATTTGAGCAGCTATCAACGGCTGCTGCGAACGAAGCGCTGATAGGGTCGGGGTTGGAGATAACCGATGAAAACGCCGGTCGAGTCGGCGTTGTGATTTCTTCTGGAATTGGTGGATTGAAATCCTTGCAAGATGCAATTTTTATCAATCAAACCGAAGGCCCGCGACGAGTGAGCCCCTTTTTGATACCCATGTTAATGGCGAACGGTGCTGCTGGAATAGCAGCCATCGATCATGGTATCAAGGGACCTTGTTTATCGGTTGCTTCGGCCTGTGCGTCAGGCTCAGACGGAATTGGTATGGCCTGGATGATGTTGAGATCAGGGATGTTGGATGCTTGTCTGGCGGGGGCTTCAGAAGCGGTAGTAACTTCATTGGGTGTGGCTGCCTTTGACCGCGTTGGAGCTACATCGCGCCGCAATGACGATTATTCTATGACCCCCCAACCATTTGATAAAAATCGGGATGGATTGGTGATGGGCGAAGGTGCGGCGGTTCTGGTTTTGGAGCGCGAATCGCATGCCAAATCGCGTGGCGCGGAAATATTAGCAGAGCTGGCTGGGTACAGTGCGACAGCGGATGCCTTTCATGTAACCGCTCCCCATACAGAGGGTGCAGGGGGTGCTGCCGCCATTCGGCAGGTATTAGAAGTTGCTGAGGCCAATCCGGAAGATGTGGGGTATATCAATGCACATGGAACAGCGACAGAATTAAACGATTCGTCGGAAACAAAAGCCATCAAAGCCGCGCTCGGTGATTTTGCTTACGAGGTTCCAATTTCATCCACTAAGTCCATGACAGGGCATATGATGGGCGCAACAGGCGCTTTGGAAGCGATTTTTTGTGTGCAGGCGATCCGTGAAGGATTATTGCCGCCGACAATCCACTATGAAACTCCCGATCCAGACTGTGATTTGGATTACATTCCAAATGAAGCGCGGGAGAAAACAATTAATTTCGCCATTAGTAATGCTTTCGGGTTTGGTGGGCATAACGCTGTATTGGGAGTGAGACGCTATTCGTAAAACATCATCCGGATAACTTGTGCAATGCGAAAATGCGTGCTATAATCCGCCGTTGCGCGACAAACAATCAGCTTACTGAGCAAGGAAGAACGAAATGACAGACCAGATCTTAAAAGCCGTTGAAGCTCCGGTTAATGAAAATATTCCACAGATTCGCTCCGGCGATATTGTAAGTGTGCACGTAAAAATTAAAGAGGGCGACCGCGAACGAATCCAGGAATTTAAGGGAACAGTTATCCGCCAGCGAAAGAGTGGCAATAACGCTAATTTTACCGTGCGCCGTATTGCCAGCAACGGCATTGGTGTTGAGCGTACCTTCCTGCTACGGTCCCCACGTATCGATAAAGTAATTGTTGAACGACATTCAAAAGTCCGCCGGGCGCAATTATACTTCATGCGTGAGCGTACTGGAAAATCAACTCGCCTCAAGCAAAAATTTGATTAAATACACTTTTTATAATAATTAATAACCCCAAAGGCTGAAACCTTTGGGGTTTCTTTTCTACAGCGAGGTCTTATGCAGCCAGTCATTGGAATTACGACATATCAAGAAAAAAAAGCCAATGGCCTACCCTATGTGATGATTTACCAGGCTTACGTCCAAGCAGTGGTGCAGGCTGGAGGTGTGCCGGTATTGATTCCCTCAATATTGGCGGAGGGCGGATGGGAAGCATTATACGATCGGTTAGATGGGATTCTCCTAGCTGGTGGTGGGGATATTGGATTAGAACATTTCAAGGGTGATGAACACCCGCGCATCGATGGTTTGGACCCACTGCGTGATTCCGTTGAATTGAGCTTGTTTCGTGCTGCTGTCGATGATGATAAACCATTTTTTGGAATCTGCCGTGGAATTCAGCTTGTAAACGTAGGCCTTGGGGGGACACTGTACACTCATGTTCCGGATCAACTTCCCAACGCAATTGACCATACCTACCCTGGTAATATGCGCACGGTTTTAGCCCACGAAGTTAGAGTTGAAGAGGGTTCACGGTTGGCGGAAATTGTAAATGAGCCAATCCTGAAAGTCAACAGCTTGCACCATCAGGGTGTAAAAGATATAGCCACTGACTTACGCGTCACTGGCTATGCTCCGGATGGGTTGGTCGAAGCAATGGAGTTGCCGGGGCATAGGTTTGGACTTGCAGTCCAGTGGCATCCCGAATGGTTAACTGATCAAAAACCAACACGAAAGTTGTTCAAAGCCTTTGTAGAAGCGGCAGCGAATTAATAGGTTGATAGTGATCGTTGAGATTAACTCCCCGGTCGCTTTTTCTTTACGAATTTCTCTTTTCCTCTTATCATTCTTGTCATGGCTAAATACAACCAACCTGTTGGAGTCTTTGATTCTGGAGTAGGTGGGCTGTCTGTGCTATATGCGATGCGTCGCTTGATGCCTGAAGAGCTGGTCATCTATTTTGCAGATCAGGGGCATGTGCCATATGGACCTCGCCGGATGGAACAGGTACGTGATTTTTCCGAAGCCATCACAAGGTTTTTGCTTTCACAGAATGCAAAACTGATCGTAGTAGCCTGCAATACAGCCTCAGCGGCTGCGTTGCACTACCTGCGAGATGAATTTCCGGATGTACTATTTGTAGGAATGGAACCGGCGGTCAAACCAGCGGCAGAATTTACTCAAAGCGGATTGGTAGGAGTGCTCGCTACGCCAGCAACCTTTCAAGGCGAATTATATGCCTCGGTGTTGGAGCGTTTTGCCAATGGGGTACAGGTGTTGCAGCATACCTGTCCAGGACTGGTGGGGCAGATCGAAAAAGGGGAATTGGATGGAGAAAAAACACGCTCGATTCTCGAAAGTGCGCTGCATCCTATGCTAGACCAGGGAATTGATACCGTGGTTTTGGGTTGCACTCATTATCCGTTCCTGATACCGTTGATAAAGCAAATTGTGGGGGAAAATGTTAGGGTGATTGACCCGGCTCCAGCAGTGGCGAGGCAGGTCGAACGTCTGTTAGAAGCGAATGGGATCAGTAGTCCAAAGGGGAAACGCGCCCGGGTCAGATTATTTACATCGGGGGATACAGACTCTTTCACATCAATGTTGCCAAAATTACTGGGTGAAAGCGGATTTATAGAACATGTTACCTGGCTAGACGATCATACTGTTGGGGAAAAGGGAACAATCTAAATACCTTATAATCCTTGCAGTTAGATTACGATTTGCGCAAGTGGTGTGTAAGCTATTGAAGTAAACAGCAAAAAAACCTACAATGGGATTAGTTGGATATTATAAAGGATGTGAAACCGATATGCAATCTCGAAGGAGGCTTTTATGAACATTTTAAAGAAAGTAATTCCAGCAATTTGTATCCTTGTGTTAGTTAATACTGCAATTGCGTGTAATTTTGGTGTTCCTGGCCCTTATGAACCTGGGTTTGAGGAGCCCTTTCCGGGGGAGCCAGGGGAGCCACCGATGGAAGAACCTCATCCTGAAGAACCTGGATTTGAAGAACCCCATCCTGAGGAGCCTCATCCAGAAGAACCTCATCCAGAAGAACCCCATCCGGAGGAACCACCACCTGAAGAGCCGCCACCACCCGAACCTCAACCTCAGCAGCCACAGCCACAACCTCAACCCCAACCCCAGCAACCATCATCCAGTGGTCCGTTTACAGCAGATTTAGCTGTAACTGATATCTACCCTGGCAAGCAACCCCATGGCCAATTCCACGTACGGATCACAAATCATGGACCTGGGACTCTAAACAATGTAAAAGTTGGTATATCTTGTTCATCAGAGCGATCGAATAAAAGCAATGGTCAACTCAGTAGTGGAGGTAATGCAAACTTTGACCTCACCATAGGGATGAAACCTGGTGAAATACAATCTCATCCAACCACACTTAGTTTGGATACAACAGTATTTGATTACTTGGTTGGATGTGAAGTACATCCAGGTTTCAATGATCCGAATCCGGGAAACAATGTTTATAGCGAAACACTGAAGTAACATCGATATATTTTAGTGTCGCTAAAATACTGAATAATTGATGGGGTCTTCATACCTTAATTTATCGCTCAAGGAGCTCAAAACCCGTGCTCAAATTGCATTTCATCGAATGGAATGCTGTGATTTATGTGCACGTGTTTGTGATATAAACCGCCTGGATGGTAAGTTGGGAGTATGCAAAACGGGCTTACAAGCCAGAGTGAGTAGTTATGGGCCGCATCTGGGGGAAGAAGACCCCCTGCGTGGATGGAGGGGATCAGGAACAATATTCTTTGCGCGATGCAACTTGCGCTGTCAATTTTGTCAGAACCATGACATCAGCCAATCAGACGCTGGCGCAGAATCTTCTGCGCCAGCGTTGGCAAATATCATGCTTGAGCTCCAGGCCCAAGGATGCCACAATATCAATCTCGTTTCACCAAGTCATGTTGTACCGCAAATCTTGGCCGCCTTGCCACTTGCAGTTCCAAAGGGCTTGCACTTACCGTTGGTCTACAATACCGGTGGATATGACTCCCTTGAAACTTTGCATATGTTGGATGGTATAGTGGACATCTATATGCCAGATATGAAATTTGCCAATGGGGGGATTTCTAAAAAACTTACACGTGCAATGGATTATCCTCAAGTAAACCAATCGGCAGTAAAGGAGATGCATTCTCAGGTTGGGGATTTATTAATGGACGAAAAAGGCATTGCGATTCGTGGATTGCTTGTCCGTCATCTGGTATTGCCGAGGAACAAATCTGGAACGCAGCAGATTGTACGATATCTAGCTGAAGAGATATCTACTAATACTTACCTAAATCTCATGGCGCAATATCGTCCTGTTTACAATGCCTTCCACTATCCTGAAATCAATCGCCCCATCACATCGAATGAATATTGTGCGGCGGTTTGGATGGCTCAAGAAGCTGGACTATCTAGACTGGATGGGAGAGTTAAATCAGTTTTTATCTGATTGTACTGAATGAAGTTCGATGCCACTTGTTCCACGGATGGAGAATGTAATAACCGGTTTTCCCTTATTTGAAAAATCTACACTCACCACCCCATAATTATTTTCAACCGCTGAAAAATGACACTTAAAGGCTTTTACAGCTCGGGATTGTGTTCTGATATTTGTCCAGTCTAGTTTATTGTGTGATTGCTCGAAGGGCGAAGAGCAAAATTCCCACAAGGTGATTTGTTCGTTGTCTAACGAAGTGAGCTTAGTCTCTATTGCGTGGCCTGAATGCAGATCTCCGGTGAGAATATATAGACCATTTACCTTGTTTTCCCCAATGAAATTTAACAACCGTTCACGCTCAGGTTTAAAACCATCCCAGCGATCACGAGTGAAATCACCAAACATATCATACAATACTGATGAAGATGAAACCAGGAATTTTACCGGATACTTTTTTTGATCCTCAAGTAGCCAGACTTCAAGTGCCTCCCACTGACGTTCTGTCAACATTTGCGAAAAGCTGCGAGATTTAATCCGGCTTGTGCGCGTATCTAAAACAAAGAAACTGGCAGCGCCAAACGAAAATTTATATGCCAAAGAGCCATCGCTTTCATGAATGGTGAAGCGACCGCTAGGATCTAAATGCAAGGAGTCAATTGGTGTTGGAGCATGAATCCCCTGATGTTCCCAATAGGCTTCCATTGCATCACGTACGTGGTGGATGGTCAAAAAAAGCTCATCCTTTGGGCGACGACGTAACCATCGAAAAAATTTTTCATATAGCGGTATTTCTGCCCAACGCTTATCTTTATCCTCCCAATGCCAATCATTGTCTACTTCGTGATCATCCAAAATCATAAAAGTAGGGAGGTTTATTAGTAAATTTCGGAGGGGCGGGCGGGACCATGCATAAGCATAAACATCACGATATTCTGCAGTTGTTATAGCCAGCTTGTTTATGCCATTGTATTTATATCCATCAGCGTAGATCTGATCCCCAAGCATTAGGATGAAGCGTAAATCTTCCTCCTGGCGCTGTGCATCGATCGCATTGAAGATTTCACCGCCGGTTTCGCTCATAGGTAAAAAACAAGAACCAAAAGCGAATTTGAACGATTGTTGTGTCCCAGGCTTTGGGAAGGTATTGAATGTTGGATATGGGCCTCCTGATTTCCCAGGTTTTCTTTTAGAAAGCGTCAGTGCGTAATAGTAGCGTGTATCAATTTTGAGGTTTCTAATCGGAACCATGCCGATGAAGGCGTCTTCTTTCACAGGAGGGTCAGATTCTCCAACATATTTTGCATCAGTGAGATCACTCTTCTCCCCTAACCAAGCGTAGATATTGCACGGTCCGGTTGCTCGGGCCCATAAGTTTACACTCTCGTGGGAAAGTCCTCCGACAATAGGTCCGAGAAAAATGGATGCTTTGTTGCTCAAATTGACCTCCTATAAGCCACTAACTAGATCTCCATCAAAAACATAGAAGGGGTGAAACGTTCCCTCATTTTCCGAAAAAGAGATACTTCCAAAAATCATAAATTTTCCAGGGGCGTGGCCAAAAGGCCGGTGTTGATTTGCGGTAATCGGAATAGTTATCACCAAATCGCTTGATCAGTTCTTTTTCTTCTACCAGACGAACCCAAGCGGTGAGACCAAATGGCAGGATTAGTAATCCGAAGATAATGGCAAATATATTTCCGTTCAGGAAAGCCAGACCCAAGCCCAAGCGCAGCACCCCGGCATAGACTGGGTGTCGCAGCACTTCGTAAATATTGCTGTCTATCCGCTGGCCCTTATCAGGGAAATACACATAGAGCATCGTCAGGTTATCAAGGCCGAATGTGAAGATTGCGCGTATCCATAAAACAACTCCATTGAGGAGGAAATACCAACCCAAAAAGGGCGTGATGGTTTCCCACCAGGATATTGGAATGCGCGGCCCGGGAATGTAGCCTATGTAGGCCACGGAAGCAAATATGAGCATAAGGCCTGGTAATGCAAAACGCCCAAAGGCGTTACGATATGCAAGATCGCCATAACGGGAAATGTAAGTTTTCTTTTTGGTAAAGAATAGCCGCATGAGTAAAAAACCGAGAGTCGTGAAAATTATCTGACCGTCTGGCCCCCAGATTGGAAGGTAGCGGTTAACTAACATGTAAAAGTAGCTCATTAGGCTGAAGATACCGAGGGCAATAATGCCGATCCAAACACTGCGAGCCGGTGTTCGCAAGTCGGGGACGTGGGTTTGCAATGCTTTCATGCCTTTGAGTTTCAGAGGGGACCTCCTTTTAGGGTATCGATAAGAATTTTTCCAAATAGTTTTAATTATTTATTATGGCCAAGGGATATTTACTGGTTTCGAGTATCCTTCCTTATTGACCACATACAATCGTCCAAGTGAATCTCGAGAACAATTTTGGTCGTCTGGCAGGGTCATTGAGGTGTTAATCGTACTGTAGGTACCATCATCTTGGTAACCGTTGAAGCAAAGTGTGGCTTCGATCAGGTATTCGAGTTCGGGTGCTGAGGGGGCAGCGCTCCACGAGACGATAACCTGATTGCCATTACGGTTAGCTGATACACCTTTCGGTGTTGGTACTTTATTGTTAGTCGGAACATTGACCGGTACATAAGGCAAAGATTTTGGTTCAAAGTTTACTGAAACGATTGAAGCAGATACCCAGCAATGATAGGAAAGTCCCACAAGTTGAATCCAATACCAAGTGTCATCATAATCTCGACCTTCGGCGATAGCGGTTTCACCCTGTTCGAGGAAATCCACCCCGATACTTCTATACACCGTACCGGGACCCCACCGACAGAAAGCATTCTTATTGACATTTACCAAAGTTGGGTAAGGTCAAGTCCGGCATGTTGAAAGAAAC
>CAZCPP010000102.1:0-11623 GCA_964500655.1 uncultured Anaerolineaceae bacterium
TTCTGGAAAAAGGCTGCCATAATCATTCTCCTAATTATTATTAAGTCCTATATACATAGTAGTCCATATTGGTGAAAAAGGGTTCATGATTCGTTGCGAAAATCCATATTGCCTTCATGTAGAGAAAATGAAGATATTTATCGTAAATATTCGAAAAATATGAATATGTACAAATTTATGCCTTTTAGGGTATGCAAATTTTCAACTTTTTGCAATTTTTTTGCGAATATTTACACTTATTGTACTTCTTCGGAATACTTTTTCTATTTTCTAGTCACTGCCTGCATAAAAGGCTACCCCGACAGTTCCAGGCCCAACATGTGTTCCAACCACCGGGCTAACCTCCGTTCTATAAATGCGTGCTGGATTAAAGCGCTCCCTTACCATCTCAGCAACCACATTACCCTCCTCTGGAGAATCAATATCCATGACGCCCGCTTCCTGCATTTGCTTCCCGCCCAGGCGTTCCTCCACAATTTCTAGCAACTGGTTTAGGGCTTTGCGTTTCGTGCGGGCTTGAGATAAGGGTCTGATTTGCCCCTCTTCAAAATGCAGGATGGGTTTGATGTTTAATGCCGATCCCAACAGGCGCTTGCCACCGCTAATGCGGCCACCTTTGTGCAGATATTCCAAAGTATCTACAACAAATATAATGTTGGCGCGATCTCGCATATCTTCAGCAGCAGCTACCACCTCATCGACTGACTTACCCTCCTTCGCAGCACGAGCCGCAGCCAATACTGCCAAACCAAGTCCCATAGAACTGGATAAAGAATCGACTATTCGAACGTTCAGATCTTGGTTTTCGGCTGCTGCAGATTGTGCACTGGCAATCGTCCCGCTTATTTGTGAAGAGACCAACACACTGACAATCGCATCCGTACCAACGCCTATATTACGGTAGAAATTAGCAAATTCTTGAGCGGATGGTTGTGAGGATGTTGGTAATGTATCGGACTCTTTTAACCGACTGTAGAACTCATTCGGAAATATGTCCACACCATCTTGATAATTTTCTCCGTCCCAGAGGAGCCAAAGGGGAATGACTGAGATGTCCAATTCCCTTTGCTCTTCTGGTGGAAGATAGGCAGAACTATCCGTTACGATTGCAATTTTATTTCCAGACATTGATTCCTCCTCCCGAAGCGACGGATATATTTATGCGTCGCCTAATGAAACAGCTAATACATCATAATAGGTTCCCGCACCAAACCCATCGAAAAGAATATGATCTCCTGGTTTCAATTTTGGTAAATGCCTAAGAAAGGCGATCATATTCGAAGCTGCACTTACATTACCAAAATCATTTAACAACCAAGGCATGGGGAAACTGATCCCCAGCCTTTTGAGGTGCTTTTCTTTGAGTTTGTTGATTTTGTAATTAGCCTGATGTACGATTGCCACCGCAATAGATTTATCTGGCATCTCCATCTTTTCCATCAAACTTTGATACGCCTGGTAAACTTCGTTTACGACCCGCACTCCCGTTCGAACGAATAGTTTGACCATCCCCATCGGCCCTGCCATTTCGATCGATTGTCCACCATCCGGTTCATGCATAAGTCCTGCAACACGGATATGGGATTGAGCGGGTTGAGATACTTCTAGCAAAGATTCCCGCGAATGTGGGTAATGCATACGAATGGCTAATACACCTTCATCATCATATACCTCATGACTTTTACCAACTAAAAACTTCATCGTTTTGCCTGGAATCACACCAATAATACCAGCGCCATTGCCGAAAAGCTGTAAAGCATTTTTATCCATTGCACGGGTCGTAAAACGGCTTAGTCCCTCAATGCCTCCTACCAATACTTTTTTCCCGAATAGTTCATCTGCAATATTTATATTCCCGGCCTGGCCCAATCCTGGATTTAAGGCCAGGTTTAGACTGCCCACCGATCCGTCACAGGCTTTATGAACACTAACTTTCAAAGCGCTAGTTTGAACGCCAGCCCGCTCACAAATCAGCTCAACATAATCTTCTGAGATCGGACCACTCATGCCAATCATTACAGCATCAACATCGTTGAGCTTCCAATTATTTGCAAGCGCAGCTTCTAGTAATAATCTCGAACCAACCTCAACCTCCAGCTCAAGGTGCTCCGCCTCGGTCAAATCTTGGATGTGGTGCCGGCTGTCAAAGCCCAGTTCAGACAGGTTCATCTTATCGTCATCTCCTAATGGCTTACCCATACGGTTTGCAACCAGGGCCAATAAGGATCCATTGTCGTAGCTTTCTCCCCAGGTCCCATATGCGCCCCCAATATCGACACTTGAATTGAATACTTTTTCAATACCTAACGGTACGCCATCTGCAACGGGAATGGTATCTTTTTGCACTTTGGGGCGTTTGAAAAATGACGGAATTGCCTCACTTAATTGTTCTAATACTTTGTTTCTATCCATGTAAATTACTCCTCGCCAGTCAAAATATACGCTTGATATAACCCTCTAGATAGCAGAGAGCCTCTCACAAGAATTAAGTCAGGCTCGCCGTCTGACTTAATTCGGATTGCAAATTCAATTTCACTTTACATACTTATCATAAAAATGCGCCGAGCGTTCCATAAAAGCCCACCATTGATCTCCAACAAAGGAATGACCTTCTCCTTCGTAGGCAAACAGCTCAGCTTGCACCCCCGCATCGATAAAACCTTGATAAGCTTTCTTTGACCAGGCAGGAGGTGTTCCGGTGAACTCACCATCTTCGGTGCCGTAGTTGATTTGAACGGGAACAGACACATCCTCCAGGTAATGAAACGCTGCGACCTGTTTAATTAATTTAGTATCTCTTGCGACAACCTTATAAGCCTGAATCAAGCCTGGAGGTAAATCAAGTGGGAGAATATCCGATGAGTTGCACCCGTACAACCGTTCCCCTTCGAGATAATCACCAATACAGCCCGGTCCCCAACGATCAATAATATCTGCATCGTCTGCGCTGACAGTTGAATACAGCACAGCAGCTTTGATACGTTTCGGATGTTTGGCCGGATCGATAGTGAGCACCTTAAAGGTTGCACCACCGCCCATACTGTGACCCCACATACCGATTCGTTCGGGATCTGCTTCAGGTATAGACGAAACGGCGTTCATCAGATTGATCACATCAATCACCAGCCCTGAGTAAAAGAGGCTGTAGCCGACGCCTGAATCGCCCCAACTACGGTAATCAGATGAGAGCGTGAGATAACCATGCCGGTTGAGAAACTCAGCAGCCCGATCGGTGCCGTCACCAGAGGCATAAATATAGCGACTGAAGAAACCGTGGTTCATGACAATTACCGGGAAGGGCTCTTTCCCTGCTTTAGGAACCTGTATAACCCCAGTAATAGTCAAACCGTCAGATGGATAATCAATCGCATAGCGAGTGTACAAATCGGTTTCGTCTATCACATCACCGACGTTGATTTCCCCACTCAGGTATTCGTGCTCACGTAAGCCCTCAATTGTGTAGGGAAAAATCCACTCTAAAGTTGTTGGAGTTGCAGTGGGGCTAGGTGTGAGCGTGGACGGAACGCTGGTAAGGATGGTCAATTGCGGTGAGGGCAAAGATTCTGTTTGCGACACCTGCAGCAATGAGCTACAGGCGGACAGTAGGAGAACCGCCAGAACGATGACTGCAAAGCGTTTCATGGCAAAGTCGGTTAGAGGATATTACGGAAATAACGGAAACAGGATTGGCAAAGCGATCATTGTGGCTATAAATATAAACACGGTTAGCAGTGCGCCTACCCGAGCATAATCGAAGAATTTATATCCACCGGGTCCGAAGACCAACACATTGGCTTTATGCCCAACAGGGGTCAAAAAGCTGGTTACCCCACCAATTATCACAGCCAGTGTAAACGTCAGGTGATTGGCCCCCAGGCTCATAGCAGTATCAAGCGCAATTGGGACGACCAAGACCATCGCCGCCGCATTAGACATGGGCTGTGTAATTAATGCTGCCAACAAATAAATCCCTCCCAGTGCGGCTATCGGACCCCATCCACCAAGCGCGTTCAGCATCAAATCTGCGATGTAACGGGCTGTACCGGTTGCTTCCATGGCAGTACCTAAGGGTAGCATGCCTGCCACCAGGAATACGGTGCGCCAGTCGATGCTTTCATAGGCTTCGTCCATGCTCAAGCAGCGTGTGATCACCATACCAACCGCACCCGTGACCATGGCAATCGAAATATCCAACCCGGCTAACAACACCAGCCCGATCACCATCAACATCAACCCAATAGCGATGGGCATTTTGCGTCGACGGCTTTCCGGGATCTCGAGCGGTTCCAGCACCAGGAAATCATTTTTCTCTTCCAGTTCGGCCATACGATCGCGCGGCCCCTGTAGCAGTAAATCGTCGCCGAATTGCAGGCGCACGCTACGCAATCGACTAGTGATGATTTCCCCCTGGCGCCGGATGGCCAGCACCGTGAAGCCATAACGTTCACGAAAATTCAAAGATCGCAGGCTGCGTTTTACCATGGATGAGCGCGGTGCTAGCGTGGCTTCCACAATACCAATCTCTTCTTCGCTCAATTGGTCCAGTTGTGCATGGCGTTTGCTTTCATTTGCTGTAGCCAAGCCAAGGTCTTTCCTGGCCCGCAAAAGTTTTTCAGCTGATCCTTCAATTAATAAAATATCATCCGGTTCAATTTTAGTTTCGCGTTCAAGTTTTTTGATGGTCTTGTATCCGCGTACCATTGCAATCACTGTCAGATCATAGTCCGCGCCTAGCTTGGATTCCAGCAGCGTGCAGCCAGCCAATTTCCCTCCAGGGAGCACACGAACTTCGCTGATGTATCTCCGCAATTGTCCTTTTATCTCCGTATCTCCAGGGCCAGGGGGTTGGCGGACTGGCAGCAAGTGCCGGCCTACGAAAAGCATATAAATGATTCCTGTACCAAAGACGATTAATCCAATGAAGGTAAAATCAAAAAACCCGAAAGTGGGTAAGCCATTATCTTTTACGATACTGGTTGCCAGGATGTTAGCGGGTGTCCCTATCAACGTAAGTCCACCGCCCATTAGGGATGAAAACGAAAGCGGGATTAATAGCTTCGAGACTGGAATTTTAGTCTGCTTGGCCACACTGACCACAGCCGGCAATAACATCGCTGTCGCCCCAACGTTGTTCATAAATGCGGACATCAATCCACAGGTCAACATGATGATAGCGATCAGGCGAATCTCATTGTTTCCAGAGAGCCGGTAGATGAATTTCCCTAAAATATCTGCAACACCCGTCTTGAATAATCCACCGGAAACTATGTAGACAGCCCAAACGGTAATAACCGCCGAATTGGAGAATCCAGAGAAGACCTCCTTAGGTCCAATCAATCCTGTCAAACCAACGGTCAACAGCACCAGTAATGCAACAACGTCCACGCGTAGCTTTTCGGTGCCGAAGATGATCAATGCACCTACGATGATAGCTAGTGTCAATGCGATTTGGGGAGTCATTGCGCAATTATATCAATCAAATAGTCAATTCTGCAATTTTCCTGTATTCATCCCTTTCAAAAAACAAGATTATAATTTTCAATATGCAAAGGAATAATCCATGTCTGAGCTGATAGGACATAATATTGGGCGTTATCAAATCCTTGCGTTGCTAGGGAGAGGCGGAATGGCAACCGTATACAAGGCCTACGATACCCGGCTTGAACGCGAAGTGGCGATAAAAGTTATTCGCCGCGAAGCCTTTATGCCTGAAGAAATGGATATATTGTTCAAGCGTTTTGAGCGTGAAGCCAAATCGGTCGGCAGGCTTTCGCATCCTAATATTGTTGGTGTGATCGATTATGGCGAATATGAAGGTGCGCCCTACCTGGTCATGGTTTACATGCCCGGCGGCACTCTCAAAGAATGGCTTGGCGAACCCATACCCTGGCGTGGTGCAATACAGTTACTACTTCCCATCGCACACGCCCTGGAATATGTGCATGACCGTAATATTATCAACCGGGATGTAAAACCTTCCAACATTTTAATGACCGATAAGGGCCAGCCTATGCTGACCGATTTTGGATTGATAAAAGCCTTTGGAGAAAAAGACAAAGACACTACAAGTCTGACCGATTCTGGCATGGGACTGGGTACACCTGACTATATGGCTCCCGAACAATGGACTGGGGAATCTACTATTCAATCCGATTTGTATTCCCTGGGGGTTGTTCTTTATGAAATGATTACCGGCCACAAACCTTATATCGCCGACACTCCAGCAGGAATCCTGCTTAAACAGGCGAATGAACCTTTACCGCTCCCTAAAAGTTATATCCCGGACTTGCCGCAGGATGTCGAATCAGTTTTACTAAAATCGCTTGCCAAGGATCCGGTCAATCGCTACCCGGATATGCACACACTTGTAAAAGAGCTGCAAAGTTTGCTGGCAGGCAGGGCAGTATCTGCTTCAACCATCAAAACCAAACGACTGCGCGAAGATATGACCGGCCAGGTAAAAAAAACTCGTGCTGTTGCGGTGCGCAGGAAATGGGTGCTTCCTGCCATTGTGACCGCGGTAGTCGGCGCGCTTGCCCTACTTGTTGTTATTGGCGGTTACTGGTTCTTAGCTTCCAATCCCGGCATGATCTCCGCCGTCGCATCGCCTATGCAGCAGGCCTCGCCTCCGCTAACAACACCTCCCAGATCAACGCTGATCTCCCCCTCAGAAACGATCCAAGCGGTCATGACCGCCATATCAACCTCCCTACCCACCGAAGCGCCTTTGCCAGCCGAAATCAGGGACGCCAAAAATGTATCCATGAGTCTCATTTCTGCAGGGGAATTTACCATGGGCAGCGACGATGCTGGCGATGCAGGTTCGCGCCCCGCTCATACTGTGTACGTAGAAGCCTTCTATATTGATAAATATGAAGTCACCAATGAAATGTATGATGTCTGCGCCTATGCAGTTGAGTGCAGAAAACCGCTGCAAACGGGGTCTGTCACGCGCACTACATATTATAACAATCCGGTCTTTGCGAATTACCCAGTCATCTACCTGGATTGGAAAATGGCAAAAGCCTATTGCGAATGGCGAGGTGCCCGTTTGCCCACAGAAGCCGAATGGGAAAAGACCGCTCGAGGCACTGATGAACGCATCTACCCCTGGGGTAGTGAGGAATTTGATTGTTCCTACGCTAATTTTTCCGGGTGTGTCGGTGATACCTCCCCGGTGGACCAGCACGTAAAGGGCTTAAGCCCTTACGACGTTTATGGCATGGCTGGCAATGTCTGGGAGTGGACCAGCACGATATACAAACTCTATCCGTACAGTTCTACAGACAATCGTGAGGATCTGGAAGCGCCGGGTAAGCGAGTCGCACGAGGCGGATCCTGGCATTTGTTCGGTGGCAACAGCGGAAATGTCCGCACAGACACGCGCTTCGAAGTGGACCCAGGCTATTACGGCGCGTACGTCGGCGTTCGCTGCGCATTATCCGTAGATCCGGAATAAGGTCAGGCGACCCATGAAAACTCCATACAATAAATCCGTCCTGTTATTCGGCCCAATGCTTGTCCTGGCGATATTGTCGTGTTCACTACCCGGAATCGCGGGAAATCCGCCGGATGAGCCTGCTCTCCCTCCAGTCACAGACCTGCCCGTAGCCTCTCCCGCTGCCAAACAGACAACCATCACTACTGCAACCACGACCCTCTCGCCCACCCTGGAAGTGCCCACATCAACACTCACAGTTTCGCACTCACTGATACCCTCGACTTCTGTTAGGGCCGGTACGCGAATCCATGATGTAGTTAGTGTGGATACTGCTGCGGAGAAACGTGCGCCTTATGGGGATTCTTACGACATTAATCTCTTCGAACGCCCCTTTTTGCAGGATATGAGCTATGTAGCCGATCTGGACGTTGCCAGCTATAACTTAACTCAGGATAAAAAGTTTTACTATGTCTCGATCGAACTGGTCGGTACGAACCCGAACAACTCGCTTGGGATAAATTATGCAGTGGAACTGGATATCGACGCGGACGGTTTTGGCGATTATATTCTTATCGCCCGCCCGCCTCATAGCGCCACCTGGACTACAGACAACCTCCAGGTGGTTGAAGATTCCACCCATGATACCGGCGGACTCTCAGCAGAAAAATCGGATGCACCCCTGCCCGGTAATGGATATGATGCGGTTATCTTTGATGGTGGGCGAGGGTTGGATGATGACCCTGATCTGGCCTGGGTACGCGTCAATGCCGGAAAGTACGCCACTGTGCAGTTCGCTTTTAAAATTTCGTTGGTGGGCACACGGTTTATGTATGGCGTTCTCGCCGATGCGGGGTTAAAAGATATCACTGACCTGGATTACGTGGATCGCTTCACCAAAATTAAAGCTGGCTCACCGGTAAGGGGGGATGACCATTATCCGCTCAAGGCTCTATACGGCGTGGACAACGTTTGCCGTGAAGCGCACGGGTTTGTCGGTACTGGGGAAGAACCACAGCGCTGTGCGCCCAAATAAGCCACCAGTATACTTAGCTCCCCTCCAGCGGTGAATTCCAGGCCTGTTTCAACTCAGTGATGAAATCGCTCGAATAACTACATCAAAAAGGCCAGACCATTGGCAAAACGATCATGACGACCCCCATTGTAACAATTGTTAGCGGCAAACCAACTTTAACGAAATCTGAAAAACGATAACCACCCGGCCCCATAACCAGCACATTAGCCGCATGCCCTACCGGGCTGAGGAAGGCGGCCGAGGCTGATACCGCCACAGTCATCATCAAAGTGTACGGGGAAATCCCCAGGTCACTGGCAGTGCTCAATGCGATTGGAGCCAATAACACTGCCACAGCCGGGTTGGGCATAACCTGTGAAGCCAATGCCGCCAGCAGGAAGAACCCCCCCATTACTGCAAGGGGACCCAAATCCCCAATGAACGCAACCATCCCGTTGGCCAAAAACTGCGCCGCTCCCGTTTGTTCCATCGCGATACCTAACGGCAACATACCAGCAATGAGAAAAACCGCTTTCCATTCTATAAACCGATAAGCTTCTTCCATCGTCAAGCATCGAGTCAGAATCATGAGTGCAACGCCGATGACTGCAGAGATAGCAATCGGTATCCAACCAAAGATAGCAGGTACCAACACCAGCCCCATCACAAGCAAGGCTGCAGGGATTTTCTCGGCACGTGGGGGTTCCTGGGCTTCTTCTGTTAGAACCAAGAAATCTTGCTCGCTACCCAACAAACGCAACCGGTCACGCGGACCGTATAAGAGTAACGCGTCTCCAAACTGTAGTTTCATATCGCGCAAGTTTGAGCGGTAAGCCCGCCCACCGCGCCAGACTGCCAATACTGAAAGGCCGTACTTGTAGCGAAAATCAATTTGACGTAAAGTTTTTCCTCCTAAATTAGAGCGCGGGGAAAGTACAACTTCAATAATTCCAATTTCTTCTGACTCTAATTCCCCCAGCTCAGGTAACGCCTCTGTTTCCAACTCAAGATTTTGCAATCCCTCCACGAGCGATAAATCTTTATGCTTGCCTTTAACAAGTAAGGTGTCATCTGCCTGTATGGTTTCATCCGGATCGGGCATAAGGACCGCTTCCCCGTTGCGTAAGATGCCTAATACTCCTAATCCATACGAATCCCCTAAATGACTTTCAACCAACGATTTTCCCGTTAGTGTGGAATCCTGGGGCACATGGACTACCATTAACCGTTCTTCAAGCTTGTATTTTTTCAAAGAAATGGGAGTGGATAGCGATAGATCAGAATCATTTTTTAATGTATCCAGCTTTTTGCATCTACCCTGTATCAACAAAACATCGTTTACTTGTAACGGAATGGTTTCCAAATTTGTTCGAATAGGTTTGTCATTGCGCAATATCGCCAAGACAATGACATCATACTGCTGGCGAAAGTCCATTTGACGTAAGGTTTGCCCGATCAGATTCGAACCAGACGAAATCCTGGCTTCAGCTAATTCAACGTTTGACGAAATCAAGCGTTCAACTTTAAAGCCTTCTTTCTCTAATATGAGATGATTTTTGTCATGCAATTCCAGGAACTGCTCGAGTTGACCTTCAACTAACAAGCGGTCACCAGATTGGAGCGTGAAATCCGGTTCCGGGGACAATTGAGTTCTGCCATCCCTGATTACTGCTACAACGTTCAATCCAAGTACAGATCCTAAGCGGCTTTCAGCCAGAGTTTTTCCATTCAAAATGGAATCTGTCGGTAAACACAATAGCACCATGCGCTCATGTAAATCGTATAATGTTTTAATATCCGTGATACGTTGGGGGGAAACCTCGCGCCCCGGATCTCGTGAAGGTAAAAGATGGCGACCAATAACAACCATGTATAGCGTTCCAGCTAGTAAAACTGACAGGCCAACAGGCATAAACTCGAACATCCGGAATGGTCGCAAACCAGCATTAGCAAGTGCCTCACTAATCAAAATGTTTGGTGGGGTACCGATAAGTGTATTTAACCCCCCAAGTAAGGCAGCATAAGCTAGCGGCATTAGTAATCTTGATGGGGGTTGCTTTTTTCGACGAGCAATATCAATTACCACTGGCAAGAATAAAGATACAACTCCGATCGTATTCATGAACCCAGACAATATTCCGACTGTGAGCATGATAATGGTCATCAAGCGCAATTCGCTGTCCCCCGCTAAGCGCATCAGACGACGCCCAATTAAACTGGCCAAACCCGTTCGAGCCAATGCCCCACTTAAAATAAGAATTGCCCACACCGTGATTACGGCTGGATTACTAAATCCCGAGAGTGCTTGAGTGGGTGTTATCAAACCCACCAAGGTAAGTGCGCCAAGTACTAGGAGGGCAACCACATCCATGTTTACCCACTCAGTTACAAATAGTAGGATGGCAATTGCCAAAATGCTTAGGACAAGGGAGATTTCGAGTGTCATTCTATGTGTGCTTATTTATAAGGTGTATAAAAAATGTTGACATAATGGCTACACGCATTTTTTCAAGTCTCGATTTTTATAAATGTGGTGCCGACCATTGCTTAATTTTATCCGCAAAATGTGGATGCAACTTGTCAGCTTTGAAAGGATACCAATCCAACTCGGCACGGACAGCCTGTTCCTTGAGTTCAGTAGAGCCCCAAACCAAGGAACCACCAGTCACCCCTACCAAGGCTGAGGCCCAATTGTTTTGCAGGAGCACTGACACGCTAATTAGTAAGACGCCAAATCCCATCACGTATGGCCACCAAAGATAGCCAAAAGATCGTTCCCCACGAATAACCCATACAAATCCCAGAGCGATAATAAATAAGGTCGCAATCCCCAGCAATAAGCCAAACCAGTTCATTTTGCACACGCTTTCAACGCATCCAATTCTTTTGGAGAGTAGGGTTTACCACGCGGGTTGCGATCCAGCCAATCTAGGGTGGTAGCTGCAGGGTGCTCCACTAAAATCTTCACATGCCGAGGGCTGTTCGGATTGGCAGGCGTATGCCCCCCTTTGACGCGCTTCTGCTGTCGGAAGAATTCAAAGGCATCCCACAAAAAAATTACTCCGGCAATCCCACATACCGCGGATAAACTGATGTGCTCACTTCGAGCAGCAATCACCTCACAAATGTCTCCCAGTAGAAATGCAAGTATTTTCGGCTACCAAAGCCGC
>CAZCPP010000103.1:0-11483 GCA_964500655.1 uncultured Anaerolineaceae bacterium
CATAAAAAAAAAATCTCGCTCGTCATCAAGCAGCCCTGTTGAATCGCGCCGGGTAATGTTACATACTGTCGAATGGCAAGTGCAAGTTCGCGCTGGTGTCTGGAGCCCGCCTACTGACGTCTATGAAACCAAAAACAATTACGTAGTACGTGTAGAAATTGCCGGGATGCACGAAGATGATTTTGAGATTACAGTCGAGAACAATTTTCTTTTGATTAATGGTAGCAGGCCAGATATACCTGAACGACGCGCCTATCAGCAGATGGAAATTCGTTACGGTAAATTTGAAACTGTTATAGGGTTGCCTGGCCCGATCAACCTGGAATCCTCCCACGCTGATTATTCTGAAGGCTTTTTAACGATAACATTATCTAAGACAAAACCAAGTCAGATTAAGGTTGTAGAAGAGAAATAATATTGATGGCAGCATCTCGTTGGCATTCCAACATGATAGATCTTTTTGACTGGATTACCGAAAACGATTCGTCGTTATTGGATATTTTCATACCCCCCACTCTTCCACAATTCCGCCACAAAGAGGATGACGAGTTACTCGAAGAGGAACCTCTCAAGGATATTCTGACGGGCTATCCAGACGTTTTACCAATTTTGCCCTTACGGGGGGTAGTTGTTTACCCGCAAACGGCTGTGCCGTTAACTGTTGGACAGCCTCGCTCGATCAAGCTCGTTGACGAGGTGGTTGCTGCCGATAAATTGGTGGGGCTCGTGGCTGCTACCAATCCCGATTTGGAAACGCCCGCGCCAACAGATTTGTACCGCGTTGGGACAATAGCAACTGTTCATCGCTTACTACGCGCTCCAGACGGAACCATCCGCTTGCTGGTGCAGGGCATGGAGCGTTTTCGCCTGGGTGAATTCATAGCGGAAGAGCCATATCTCAAGGCAAAGGTACACCTATTCCCAGAGACGGTGGAAGAGGGCTTAGAGATCGATGCCTTAGCACGTAACGCACGCGACCAATTTGAGCAGATCGCTCAGTTGCTTCCTTCACTACCAGAAGAATTAATTTCATCAGTACTCTCCCTAGAAGATCCCTTGCAAACTGTCTACACCATTGCCAATTTCCAGCGTATTGACTTGGTTGACGCGCAACAAATCTTGGAGCTTGAATCCGTTACTGAAAAACTTCGGAAACTTGTCAGCTTATTGGTGCGTGAACTTGATGTACTGACTCTAGGTCAAAAAATTCAGAACGAGGCGCGAGAAGAGATAGAACAAGTTCAGCGTGAGTACTTCTTGCGTGAACAGATGAAGGCTATTCAACGTGAGCTAGGCGAAAAGGACGAGCAGGCGGTTGAGACGGAAGAGTTTCGCAAGAAGATAGAAGACGCCAATATGCCGGAAGAGGCTGATAAACAGGCTCGCCGTGAACTTGATCGCCTTTCCAGATTGCCAACAGCTGCCGCAGAGTATGGTGTTATTCGTACTTACCTTGATTGGTTAGTGTCTGTACCCTGGTCGAAGATGACCGAAGACAACTTAGATATCGCTCACGCACGGAAAATCCTGGATAAGGACCATTACGGGCTAGAAGATGTCAAGGAACGCATATTGGAATTTCTGGCAATTCGCAAGCTGCGTTTAGAACGCGCTAGTGAAATACAAGAAATATCTCAAGACGAAATCCGTCAAGATCGCGAAGGTGTCATCCTTTGCTTTGTAGGACCGCCGGGCGTAGGAAAAACCTCACTTGGGCGATCGATAGCGCGTGCAATGGGGCGAAAATTTGTGCGCATCTCGCTTGGTGGTGTGCGTGATGAGGCCGAAATCCGTGGGCATCGCCGTACTTACATCGGTGCTATGCCGGGACGAATATTGCAGGCTTTACGCCGAAATGAGACTCGTAATCCCGTCTTTATGATGGACGAAATTGACAAGTTAGTGTTCGATTTTCATGGCGATCCTGCCTCTGCCTTACTGGAAGTACTCGACCCAGAGCAGAACGGCGAGTTCCGTGACCATTATTTGGAAGTCTCTTACGATCTTTCACAAATTTTCTTTATTACAACGGCCAATTCATTGGAAACAATTCCTGGTCCCCTGCGCGATCGCATGGAAATCATTTTCCTTTCCGGGTACACGGATAAAGAAAAAATCGCCATTGCAAAAGGCTACTTGCTTCCACGCCAGATCCGCGAGAATGGTTTAAGGAAAAAAGAGATAAAATTTAGTAATCCATCATTACAGAAGATCATTCGTGGTTATACACGCGAAGCGGGAGTACGCAACTTGGAACGACGTATTGGCGCAATCTGTCGTAAAGTTGGTACACGAATTGCCGAAGGCAAAGGTGAAATTTTCAATATCACGCCTGAGGTTGTTGAGGAATTCCTTGAGCACCCGATTTTCCACGGCTCAGAAGAAATCAGTATGCGCACATCCGTTCCCGGTGTTGTACCGGGACTAGCGTGGACACCTTACGGTGGTGAAGTGTTGTTTATAGAATCGACACGTATGCCCGGCAGCAAGAGATTCCAAGTCACCGGCTCGGTAGGCAACGTAATGCAGGAATCGGCGCACGCTGCACTCTCTTACGTACGTTCGCGTACAGACGAGCTAGGCCTGGATGATGATTTCTATGGAAAAACAGATATTCATCTTCACGTGCCAGCAGGTGCAACACCAAAAGACGGCCCATCTGCTGGTGTGACAATGGCGACATCGCTCGTTTCCTTGGTATCTGGGCGTAAGGTCAAGAAAAAAATGGGCATGACGGGTGAAATTACATTGCGAGGACATGTTTTGCCAGTAGGTGGAGTCAAAGAAAAGGTCCTGGCAGCACATCGTAACGGTTTGAAAACGGTCATCTTGCCAAAACGAAACAAATTTGATTTGGATGATGTCCCGGAAGAAATCAAGAATAAGATACAGTTTATATTTGTCGAAACAGTTGGTGAAGTGTTAGATGCTGCTCTTGAAAAAGGTCGTGCGAAAAAACGATCCGTCACCAAGAAAAAATCTAAACCTGCGGAGACACAAGATACAAATGCCTAAGATAATGTTGGCGGAAGATGATCTGACAATGGTTGCGCTTTTACAAACGTTGTTAGGGATGGAAGGGTATGAAGTTGTTGCACTGTCTGTAGATGATGATATACACGAATCTGTACGCAAGGATTTTCCAGATGTTTTGTTACTAGATGTGCATTTGCCGAATGTCAACGGTATGGATGTTTTGGATCAGGTGCGTGCTGATGATGCTACCAAGCATTTAAAGGTTGTAATGACTTCAGGTTTGGATCTAGAAACCGAGTGCGAGATTCGAGGCGCGGACGATTTTTTGCTCAAACCATATATGCCAGATGATTTGCTGGAGATTCTTAAACGAAACCTGAACCCTTCATAAATGAATTCTCCCCGCTTTGTCATACTCACCGTATCAGATCGCTCCTCACGAGGTGAACGCCCGGACGAATCTGGCCCGGCATTGATTGAACTTGTGCAAGCACAGGGTTGGCAGGTTGTGGGGCAGGAGATTGTCCCGGATGAGGTTGAGGAAATTAAGGGAAAATTAAAAGAGTGGTCGGATTCAGGTGAAGTGGATGTAGTTCTCACCACTGGCGGGACCGGTTTCGCCCCTCGAGATGTTACGCCCGAAGCAACACGTTCTATGGTAGAACGCCTCACACCTGGTTTGGACGAAGCCATGCGTATTGCCAGCCTGAAAGTTACCCCACATGCCATGTTATCGCGCGCGATTTCGGGCATTCTCAAACAATCACTTATCATTAATTTGCCGGGTAGCCCTAAAGGAGCTACTGAAAATTTGCAAGTATTATTCCCCGCACTAGAACATGCAATTAGTTTGCTAAGGGAAGAAGATGCAGGTCACTAAAACCATTTTTCCCCGAACAGTCTTGGCGGACCTTGTCAGCTAAGATAACCATATACTATAATCCGTTCGTTTGATATATTTCTAAAGTGAGGCCAGAATGATTGATGTCAATGAACTTCGAAAAGGCGTGACCTTTGAACTCGATGGGCAACTATTTAAAGTACTGGATTATAGCCACAACAAGACTGGACGTGGAGGGGCCAATATTCGTATTAAGGCTCGCAATATGTTAACAGGCGCCACGATTGATAAGACCTTTAATTCAGGTCAATCTGTGCAGGATGTGCGTTTGGATTACCATAATGTCCAATATCTGTACTCAGATGGCGAATTTTATAACTTTATGGATAACGAAACTTTTGAACAGCCTGCTCTCAAGGCCGAGGTGCTCGGTGATGCTTCCCGGTACTTGACTGAAGGTTTGGAGGTCAAGCTAACCTTCTACAATGGGGATGCAATCGATATTGAAATTCCGGTTTCGGTAGATTTGGAAGTAACAGAGTCTGATATGGCTATCCGTGGTGATACGGCAACCGGTGTTACCAAGAAGGTTCGAGTTCAAACTGGTCTACAAGTGCAAGTACCAAACTTTATTAATGTTGGAGATACCATTCGAGTTGACACTCGTACGGGTGAATACGTTACACGTGTATAACTATTTTATAATATACTAATGGATGACAAGAGGATTTTTTCCTTCGTCATCCATTAATTATTTGGGGAGGTGCAATGCGGACCCCAGCAGGAAAAGAATGTAACTATTTTTACGGGGACTATTATCGTGGGCGAAATTTGGAGGAATGCCGATTGTTGGATGCATCGGGTGAACGTTGGTCTCCAGAAATGTGCAAAACGTGTCCTATACCAGAAATTCAGTTGGCTAATGCGTGCGAGTTTTTGCAGTTGCGCGGTAGTATTGCGCGCCCATTTAGTGCTGCCTTTCAACGCCGAGTACAAGTTTCTGCTCATTGTGAGAAGACAAACCGACACGTAGGTGAGCCACACGTAGGCTGTGGAGAATGTCATAGTTTGCCATTTACATTCGAAGTAAAAGAGTGAGAGAAAAAAATGTACGGGGGGAGCGCAATCCCAAACCGACGACGACAAAACTATGAAACTGGCACTGTTGCTTGACCTTGACGACACCCTGCTCGACTCAAATATGGATAACTTTATACCTGTATATTTTAAAGCACTGTCGGGCTATTTAGAGGACCTCGTTTCACCTGATTTAATGCTTTCGGCTCTAATGGCTGGTTCACGAAAGATGATGAACAGTAACGATCCGTCTCAGACTTTGCAGGAAGAGTTTGATGCGGAATTTTTTCCAATGCTTGGAGTTGAACGAGAAAAATTACAATTTCGCATCAACCGGTTTTACGAAGAAATATTCCCCACATTGGAATACCTTACTGCTCCAAGAACAGAAGCAATTGAGTTGGTCCATTGGGCACTTGCTCAAGGGATTCGGTTAGCGGTTGCGACCAATCCACTTTTTCCGCTGGCAGCAATTCAACATCGCATGCGTTGGGCAGAACTATCCCCAGATGATTTTCCCTTTGTGGTCGTGTCAGCTTATGAAGATTTTCATTTTTCCAAACCAAATCCAGCATATTTTGCAGAAGTTCTAGGACGCATGGGTTGGCCGGATGGGCCTGCAGTGATGGTTGGAGATGACCCTGACCGGGATTTGAAAGGCAGCACCATTCTAGGTTTACCAGCATACTGGGTCAATACATCGAATTCAATGATCCCTGCCGGGGTTAATTTAGCCGGACGAGGTTCAATCGGCGAATTACGTCCCTGGTTGGAAAAAACGGACCTGTCCGTGCTTGAGTCTGCTTTTTCTACTCCCGAAGCGTTAATTGCTGTTTTGCTTTCTACGCCTGCTGCCATCAATGGATTGTTGATGTCAAAACAGAAGCAGGTTTCGGTTCCAGACCCGACGCGTCGTCCGGTTTCCACAGAATGGAACCTGACTGAGATCATCTGCCATATGCGGGATACGGAGATTGAAGTCAATCAGACACGTTTACGAATGCTGTTAGAACTCGATGAGCCATTCATCCCTGCCTTCCCGACAGATACCTGGGCAGATGAGCGCGATTATAACAATCAGAACCTTGTGCAAGCTCTGACTGAATTTACTTCTGCGAGAATAAAAACCGTGGATTTGTTGAGTGGATTATCAAATGAGTGGCAACGAAAAGCTCGCCATGCCATATTCGGACCTACTGATTTACAGGAGTTAGTTAAGTTTGTTGTTGAACATGATAAATTACACATTCGCCAGATTTGGTCAACTATTGAGCAGATCTCTGAATAGCGTGCGCATCGCTTTTCAATAGCTTGTGTTATAACTGCAGGACACATGGACAGGATGTCATCTTGTCCTATTCTTTTATCTGGAGAATCTATGAGGAAACGCGTCGTAGTGACAGGCCTGGGTTGTGTCAGCCCGGTAGGAAATACGGTTGAAGAAACCTGGCAAGCGTTATTAGCTGGTAAGTCTGGCGCCGCTAACATTACTCAGTTTGATGCCAGTCAGCATAAGACGAGATTTGCCGCCGAAGTAAAGGGATTTGATGGAAAAGTTTTGTTTGGCGGCCGAGACGCCCGTAAGATGGATCGATTTACTCAGTTTGCTACGGCTGCGACGCTGGAAGCCCTAGAGCAAGCGGATTATTCCATAAATGAATCAAATTGTGATCGGACTGGAGTACTGATTGGATCCGGGATTGGTGGTATTGGCACATTGTTAGAGCAAGTTGAAGTTATCCGTGAACGAGGACCAAATCGCCTCAGCCCTTTTCTTATTCCCATGATGATCTCTGACAGCGCTGCCGGGATGATTGCTATTCGTATTGGCGCACGTGGACCCAATATGGCTTTGGCTACCGCCTGTGCTACAGGCTCGAACGCAATTGGCGAAGCAGCTGAGATGATCCGCCGCGGTACGGCAGACGTGATGATCGCAGGCGCTTCCGAGGCCTCAATCGTGGCCGTTGCGATGGGCGGGATGAATGTTATGGGAGCCCTATCCACACGCAATGATGAGCCCGAGAGAGCATCGCGACCTTTTGATAAAGATCGGGATGGCTTTTTAATGGGTGAGGGTGCGGGCATCGTAGTGCTTGAATCGTTGGAGCATGCCCAGAAACGCGGTGCACAGATTCTCTGTGAAATGAGTGGATACGGGACAACTGATGATGCATATCATGTTTCTGCTCCCGCAGAAAATGGCGCCGGCGCTGCACTTTCAATGCAATTTGCACTGGAAGATGCCGATTTGTCACCTGCCGAAATAGGTTATATCAATGCACACGGAACCTCAACGCCCCTAAATGATAAAAGTGAGACAGCCGCTATTAAGACTGTCTTTGGCGAGCAAGCATATAAGATACCAATTTCTTCCACCAAATCCATGACCGGGCACCTTCTAGGAGCAACCGGAGCTGTTGAAGCAATTATATGCGTGAAAGTGTTCCAAAATAATATTTTGCCAGGTACGATTAATTATGAAAACCCGGATCCCGAATGCGATCTGGATTATGTGCCCAATAAATCGCGGAAAGCTTCCCCAAAACACGCCATGTCCAATTCGTTCGGGTTTGGCGGTCATAACGCCACGCTCGTTCTGAGCCGATACGAATAATCGAGGTATAAATGCCATTTGCACATATTACTGGATGGGGCATGTCTGTGCCTGAGACCATATTAACGAATGACGATCTATCGAAGATGGTAGACACAAACGATGAGTGGATTCGTGAACGTACCGGGATTCGAGAACGACGGATTGTAAGTGAGAATCAATCAACATCTTCACTTGCGATCGAAGCTTCAATCAAAGCTTTGCAGGTTGCAAACCTAAGGCCAACCGACATTGACCTGATTATTTGTTCCACATCAACACCGGAATATATTTTCCCCGCTACGGCGTGCCTGGTGCAAGATCATATTGGCGCAATAAAAGCCGGGGCATTTGACCTCTCGGCAGCATGTACAGGATTTATCTTTGCAGTAAATATGGCAGCGCAATCCATCCGTAGTGGCGCTATTCAAAACGCGTTGGTGATTGGTTCTGAAACCCTTTCCCGTTTCGTTAATTGGCAAGACCGTGATACTTGTATCTTGTTTGGGGATGGAGCAGGCGCCTTTGTTTTACAGAGCAGTGACATGCCCGGCGGTGTGCTTTCCTGCGTGATGCACTCAGATGGGTCTGGGGGCGATTTGCTGATCCTGCAAGGTGGTGGCAGCAAACACCCTGCTACTGAAGCGACCGTGCAAGCAGGTAAACATTTCATTGAAATGGATGGTAAAGAAGTTTTCCGTTTTGCTACACGCGTTATGGCGCGGGCCACCAAGGAAGTTCTTGATGCTGCAAAAATCGAGATGGATAACGTGAGTTGGATTATCCCACATCAAGCCAACTCACGTATCATTGAGGCTGCTGCACGAGGACTGAAAATGCCAATGGAGCGCTTTGTTGTCAATCTAGACCGTTATGGCAATACATCTACGGCCTCGATTCCACTTGCGACAGTTGAAGCTGCTAAAGAAGGCAAGCTCTTACCTGGGGATCAAATCGTCTTTGTTGGGTTTGGAGCAGGTCTTACCTGGGGTGCGCTTGTAGCTGAATGGACTGGGCCACTACCGTCAACGCGGAAAGTTTACCCTCGCCGTTATCGATTGTGGGCGCGAATTCGCTCATTCCTGCGTCGAGTTGTTCGTTTCATCGAAGGTATGATCTGGGGTCGCGGTTCATAAGCGCTGAAAAATGTAGTCATTTCAAGGTGATTGTGGTAGGATAGCACTTGCTAATTCACTTAGGAGAATACTATGGGTGCTTTCAGGCTTGGTCCAACAGAGCTCATTATTATTTTTGTAATTCTCACGCCTGGAATCGTTGGTGCATTGGTTGCTGGTAATAAGGGGAGAAGCCGAATCTTTTGGTTTTTTTTGTGTACCATACTCCCGTTACTGATTATTGTTATTATCTTTCTCAATCCTACTAAAGAGGTAGATGGAGTAACCAAACAATGTCCAAAGTGTAAGGAATTTATCAAGTGGGATGCAACTATATGTAAATATTGTAGTAGTTCACTCTAACCTTACAACTGTAGGCATTTCATTGTGATTGTGATAGGATAGCGTTGCAATATTAAACAAGGAGATAGTTATGCCTTTAAAATTAGGTGGAATGGAACTGATCATCATTCTGGTAATTGTACTGCTTCTCTTTGGACCCGGGCGCATTGCAAAAATTGCAGGTGAGCTTGGTCGGGGTATTCGTTCCTTCAAGGATGGTGTAAATGTCGTAAAAGAAGATGAAGGTGAAACGAAAAAAGAGGAAGAATCTAAAGAAAGCTAACTATAACTGGAAAAAAAGCGCTCTCTTCATTTAGAGGGCGCTTTTTGTATGTCCAAATTTTATAGTTGAGTTTGTAGCTCATCTGGTTCAGTAACCGGTTTCAGGCATACAAAGCCTTCACAGACATAAACTGTTGGGGCCTCATCTACTAATGGTCGATCGTGTAGAAGTGATGGTACGTCCTTAACTATAGGATGAGGGGAGGAGGCAACGATAGCATTGGGCCGGTATTCGCTACGAATAATATTTATCAGCTCTAGGTAACCATTTTCTTTCGCATCTCCTAAGATTGCAATTTGTTTTTCATTCCCCAGGGCGAAATCCGCAGCCGATAGCCAGCGAGCGAAGGCTGTCGGGTTGCGAACAGCGGTTTCAGCAACTGTTTTCAGTACCTTCTCTGCAAGATCGCGATTTTTGCCATTGTCGGTGAACGCAGTCAATTTCAATAGTGCTTCGCAGGCAAGAGCATTTCCAGACGGTGTGGCGTTATCTTGCAGATCTTTCGGGCGCATGACCAAGATCTCTCCATCAGAGGGTGTATCGAAGAAACTGCCTTCGTGGTCGCTGAAGCGATCAACCATCTCGTTGGCAAGGTCTAGCGCAATTTTGAACCAGTGGGTGTTGAAGTCAGTTTGGTATAGTTCGAGAAGGCCCAAAATCAGGGCAGCATAATCTTCAAGGAAGACTTCTTCCGTTGTTTGACCATCTCGCCAGGATCGTCGGAGACGACCTTCGGGACGGAGTGCGACTAATACAAACTCAGCGTTGCGCGTAGCCATTTCGAAATAATGATTCCCTTCCTTTGTACCATCAAAAACACGCGCTGCTTCAGCCACGGTTGCAAGCATCAGTCCATTCCAGGCTGTTAGTACTTTGTTATCCGTCCCTGGGCGAACACGTTCGGTGCGAGCAATTAGCAGTTTGGCATGGCACTCGGCCAATTTAGCGGAGGCTGCTTCAGGACTTAAGTCAACATGGGCTGATAAAGTGGCATCATCCACAACCCGCTGAAGAACCATTTTACCTTCCCAGTTACCCTGCGAGGAGACTCCATAGGCGGTCTGAAAAAATTCATAATTATCACCCAGAACTGTTTTGATCTCCTCAGTATCCCAAACATAGAATTTACCTTCTTCACTCTCAGAGTCAGCATCCAGGGATGAATAGAAACCACCTTTAGGGTGTGTCATCTCGCGGTCAACAAATTCGAGTGTTTCTAATACGATGCGTTTGAAATCAGGTTCCTTAGTGATTTGCCAGGCATGGAGATAAGCCCGGATCAGTTGAGCGTTATCATACAGCATCTTCTCAAAGTGTGGCACCCGCCAAAAGTTATCGGTAGAGTAGCGCGAGAAGCCTCCAGCGACCACATCATACATACCGCCGCGCGCCATGGCGCGCAAAGCATGCAGGGCGGGTTTGAGCGCCTTTGCATCCCCTGCTATGTGACGGCGAAGCAGAAATTCAATCGTCATCGGTTGAGGGAACTTCGGCGCTTCACCCCAACCGCCATATCCCCAATCATAGCCTTCCAGCAGAAACTTAACCGCCGTATCCAAATGCTCCACTTTGAGTGTAAGCTCGTAGCGACTTAGAGAAGTTTGAGACTGAATATGATCTGTGATACGTTGGGCAGAGTCGATAGCCTTTTTTCGATCATTTTCCCAGGCGCCCGCCAGGGCACCCAGCACTTCTCGAAAAGATGGTAAATTGTAACGAGAAACAGGCGGGAAGTAGGTTCCCGCATAAAATGGCTGCAGGTCAGGAGTCAAGAAGACCGACATAGGCCAACCGCCGGAGCCGGTCATCATCTGCGTAGCCGACATATAAATACTATCCAGGTCTGGTCGCTCCTCGCAATCCACTTTGATATTGATAAAGTATTCGTTCATCAATGCAGCCGTTTCCGGATCTTCAAAAGATTCGTGGGCCATCACATGACACCAGTGGCAGGCTGCATAGCCGATGCTTAAGAAGATGGGTTTATCTTCAGTTATTGATTTTTCCAATGCTTCCTGACCCCATGGATACCAGTCCACAGGATTGTCTGCATGCTGAAGCAGATAAGGGGAGGTCGATTTGGATAGGCGATTGGTCATTGCAACTCGATAAATTTTGGATTTTTTTGCCTTTAAGATACAATGATAATACCTTTGTATCATTTGCAGTTTAATCACCCCGGATTGGGGATGGAGGATAAAAGGCTCTTTGGGAATCTCCGTGAAAAAGCCACATATGGTGGTCAGGCAAAAA
>CAZCPP010000104.1:0-11388 GCA_964500655.1 uncultured Anaerolineaceae bacterium
CGCGACCAAAATATTAACGGCTGAGATCTCTGGCATTGCCCCGGCGGTGGCAACTGCCCTGCACATGGGGTTACCGGTAGTTTATGCGCGCAAACATAAGCCCATCACGATGCCCGATCAGGTGTTGCTAACGCTGGCCCCTTCGCACACCAAGGGCCGCACAGTGGAATTAATTGTCTCCCCTGAATATTTAGCGGGCGGCGAAAAAGTGCTTATCATCGATGACTTCCTGGCCAGTGGCAATACGATATTGGGTTTAGTGCGTTTGGCAGAAACTGCCGGATCTAAAATCGTTGGTATTGGCGCATTGATCGAGAAGAACTTTGAGGGTGGGCGCGAGGCGCTGAAACAGGTGGGTGTACCGATCGAAGCTCTGGCGCGGATTGCCTCGATGGATGATGGCAAATTTGAATTTTCGGATTGATGTTTGAAGCCCTCTTGCGGCTGGCACGCACCAGTCCGGGCCGCAAACTGGTTGGATGGTTTTTCACACATATGAGCTTTGCAGTTCCTGTAGATCGCTTGCGCGAAACAAAAACGTTGTTGGCCTTTTATCATCCAAAACCAACC
Organism: uncultured Anaerolineaceae bacterium; assembly: GCA_964500655.1. GTDB lineage: Bacteria > Chloroflexota > Anaerolineae > Anaerolineales > Villigracilaceae > JAABUE01. The sequence continues at coordinate 571 of CAZCPP010000104.1, forward strand.
TATCCATTTCATATCCTGTTGGTGCCCAAACAAGCTGTGTTCAGCTTGATGGAACTTGACCCTGCTCAACCTGAATTTCTATCCGATTTACTTTCGGCTGTACAGTTAATAGTAACCGAGTTCAAACTCCCATCCTATCGGTTGATCGTCAACGGCGGTGAGTATCAGGAATTCCCGCACTTGCATTTTCATCTTATCTCCGAAAATCTGCCCACTAATAAAAATGACTGATTCAATTGCTATTTTGGATTTTGGCTCCCAATTTGCCCAACTTATCGCGCGTCGCGTGCGCGAGGCGCAAGTCTACTGCGAACTTTTTCCCTGGGACGCACCCGTTGAGCAAATCCTGGCACTGGAGCCTAAAGGCTTTATCCTTTCCGGTGGGCCTAGTTCCGCCTATGAGAAGGACGCACCGTTCGTGCCGGACTTCGTGCTTGCTTCCACGAAACCGATTTTGGGAATCTGCTACGGCATGCAAGCGTTGACTATGGCCTTTGGCGGACAAGTTGACCCATCCACCGAGCGTGAGTACGGGCATGCAAAGATTGAGCCATTGATTCCAGGCACCATGTTGGATGTGCTCTCCACCGTCTGGATGTCGCACGGCGACCGCATCACGCGCATGCCGGAGAGATTCGTTGCGCTGGCCAAATCTAGCAACAGCCCTTATGCTGCAATGGGTGATTTTGAGCGCAAATATTTCGGGGTGCAATTTCACCCCGAAGTGCATCACACACCGAATGGTTCAGAGTTGCTTAAACATTTTGTGGTCGATATTTGTGGCGCAATACCAGACTGGACACCCGTGTCCATTATCGAAGAGAGCGTAACTCGCATCCGCGCGCAGGTTGGGGATGAACGTGTGCTGGCGGCCGTCAGCGGGGGAGTGGATTCATCCGTGGCGGCTGCTCTGGTGCACAAGGCCATCGGCGATCAATTGGTGGCCGTTTTTGTAGACAATGGCCTGTTGCGTGAGGGCGAAGGCGAACAGGTTGTGGCTACTTTTCGTGAGCAAATGGGCGCCGAACTCGTGGCTGTGGATGCTGAAGAGCAATACTTTAAGGCATTAAGTGGTGTAACAGAACCGGAAAAGAAACGAAAAATTGTTGGGGAGAAATTTATCCGCATTTTTGAAGAGCAGGCGGTGCAACTTGGTCAACCGAAGTATTTAATGCAAGGTACCATCTATCCCGATGTGGTTGAGTCGTCTGCGCCAGACAGGAATAAAGCCGACAAGATCAAGACGCATCACAACGTGGGTGGTTTGCCGGAGGATATGCAGTTCGAACTGGTCGAGCCGCTGCGATATTTATTCAAGGATGAGGTGCGGGCTGTCGGTGAGGCATTGGGATTGCCCGAGTCTATGGTTTGGCGGCAGCCATTTCCAGGTCCCGGCCTGACCGTGCGCTGTCTGGGCGAAGTGATGCCCGAGCGCGTGTCCCGTCTGCGGGCTGCAGATGCCATCCTGCAAGAAGAATTATCTGTTGCTGGATTTTTGGGGAAGGATGCGGGGACTTCGCAGGCATTCGTCGTTTTACTACCCGTTCGCTCGGTAGGGGTGATGGGCGATCAGCGTACCTATCAAGAAGCAGTGGCCATTCGGGCTGTGTCTACAGAAGATTTTATGACCGCCGACTGGACACGCCTGCCACATGACCTGCTAGCCAAGGTCTCAAATCGAATTGTCAACGAAGTAGACGGAATCAATCGTGTCGTGTATGATATTACCAGCAAACCGCCCGCGACCATTGAGTGGGAATAGGAGAAATTATGGATTACGGAAGAATACTTAAGAACACATGGAAAACAATTTGGAAACATAAAGTTATCATCTGGTTTGGCTTTTTGATGATGATACCAAGCCTGATAATAGGGCTTGTTATGGGCGGCTTCTTCTTTTTTTTTAGTGAAGAAAACTTCCCTTTCTTTTTTAATCCTTATGCACCTGCTCCAGATATAAATCCCCTTTTCATCATCTTGTTTTTTGTGGTCTTTTTGGGGTTCACGATATTTTCTTATGCAATGATAGCTCTTAGCTTCGCCGGTGTTCTAAAGGGGACTTTAGACCTAGAAAACAAAGAAGATAAAATTTCTTTTGGCGAGTTATGGGATGCAACTCTTCCCTATATCGGGCGTGTTTTCGGGGTGATTTTTCTCGTTTTCTTTGTTATCTTCCTCTTTTTTGGAGTCTTTATGTTTTTTGGCGCCATTGTAGGAGCGGTCACCGCGGGTTTAGGATTTATATGCCTGATGCCCCTTTTCTTATTGATTCTTCCTTTGGAGCTTGTTGCCTATCTTTTTGCCTCGCTCGCCATGACAGCCGTAGTTGCCGAAGACTTGAGTACTTTTGATGCGCTGCAACGCGCTTGGGATGTGATGAAACAGAAATTCTGGTCATTGGTTTTGATGACGATCATTTTGTTATTTATCCAATGGGTTTTGAGCATGATTATTATGCTCCCCATGCAAGTTGCACAGTTTGCCCTTATGTTTTCTATGGACATGACAAATAACGTGCCAGACCCTAGTACATTTTTCCGCCCCATTGCTATTCTCATGGCGGTATTCATCCCCTTAGCGAGTTTGGTTCAAGGATTAGGCTTAACCTATGCCAACGCCGCATGGATGTTGACCTACATGCGCCTGACGCAAAATCCTGAAACCCCGGAGGCTTCCGTTATCGCGGAACCCAATGCGTAAATCTTTATTGGCTTTGCTCGGTATATTGTTTTTAACCGGGCAGAGCGGTGCTGTCCGCGCTCAAAATGTGGCCAGCGCTGAGTTGTCTCTTATTAACGTACAGGGTTTTCCTGCGGTGGGGGCCCTGCTGGATGTTTATAACGATCAGGGACAACCCATCATTGGCCTTCAACCTGAAAATATTACCCTGCTGGAGGATGGCCAACCATTCCCTGCAAGCGGATTGAGCGAATCGACTCCCCCGGCGCAGATTGTGGTCGCAGTCAATCCCGGACCAGCGCTTGCTGTCCGTGATGGGCAAGGGATCGAACGCTTTAAGCGGATTACCGATATGTTGGCAAGTTGGGCGATCGCGCGACCCCTTGACAGTCCCGATAACTTGAGTTTGGTAACGGTTACCGGGCCGATCATCACCCACGCCACCCCCTCTGATTGGGCTGTTTCGATAACCTCATTCCAACCTGATTTCCGGTCTACGACACCCAATGTGCAGTTGATGACGATTGCATTGAATACAGCCATTGAGACCACACCTCTGCCGGGTATGAAGTGCGCTATTTTGCTCATCACGCCTCACATGGACGATTCCAACATCGATCTGACATTAAATGAAGTTGCTCAATATGCGCTAGCAGCTAGAGTACGAATATTTGTCTGGTTTGTGGACGCTGATCTGTATTTCAACACTCCCAGTGCAACCGCCTTCAAGGCCTTGGCTCTGCAAACGGGCGGCAGTTTTTTTACCTTCTCAGAAATGGAGACGTTTCCTGATCTTGAGTCCTATTTTGCGCCGTTGCGCCATCTATACTCACTGAGTTACAACTCTTCTCAGACCACCAGTGGAGAGCACACCTTGGCTGCCGAAATCCAGACACCTACTGGCACACTTGTTACCGAGAACCAAACATTCAGCCTGGATGTGCAGCCACCCAATCCGATCCTTGTTGCACCACCATCACAAATTGTCCGCCAGGCGCCGCCGGATGATCCATTTAACACCGAGTTGCTATTGCCCGATCAGCAGCAAATAGAAATCATTATTGAATTTCCTGATAACCATCCACGCCCTCTTGCACGCACCACCTTATATGTTGACGGCCAACCCACCGCTCAAAATGACACGGAACCCTTCAACCGTTTCGTCTGGGATTTGAGTGTTTACAACGAAAGTGCTGAACACACGCTTGTGGTAGAGGCGGTCGATTCTTTAGGCATGAGTAAAGCCAGCATGGGAACCCCGGTGGTGCTCACAATTGTGCGTGCGCCTACTGGCTCACAGGCTTTTCTGGTTAAGTATCGAACGCCGATTGCTATTATTTCAATGTCAGCGGCCGGAATTATCCTGATTGTTATTTTGTTTTCCGGTCGCTTGCGAGTCAAATCTCGAACTGAGCGGCGAGCGGCGCGAAAACATAAAGTTGATCCTGTGACTCAGCCGGTACCGATTCAACAGGCGGAAACACCATCTAAACGGCAGCAAGTTGCACGTCTGCCCTGGACGCGGGATCGTCTCCGAAATGCGCCTGCATTTTTCACTCGCCTGGGTCCCGATGGCGAGCCCATTACCGATAATTTCATTCCGCTGGTTGAGAAAGAGATTACTTTCGGCGCTGACCCGATTCAAGCAACGTATGTGCTCGATTACCCGTCTATCGCTGCACTACATGCTCGTCTGGAGAGGACTGATGGCAAAGATTACTTGCTGACTGATAATGATACGATAGCCGGAACATGGGTCAATTACGACTTAATTCCTAAAGATGGTTATATCTTAAAGCACGGGGACGTGGTACACTTCGGCCAATTAATGTACCGGTTTTCATTGAAGAAACCCCCGGCGGCCGAAGCCGAGCCTAAGATAATCCCCATGGTGCCCGCAAAATGATTCGTGCAGAGAGTGCACACTTAGATGTCGCTGCTCAAACGCACGCGGGCATGTCTGGGAAAAATAACGAAGACCGTTATGCTATCACCTCATATCAATTAGACGAAGATGATCCAACACCAGTCTTGTTTGCGGTTGTGGCAGATGGAATTGGCGGACACCGAGCAGGGGAAGTAGCAGCTGAACTGGCTGTCGATCATATCAGCCAGGCTGTTGCTGAGAGTGATGCCCGCCGCCCAAAATTCATCCTCGAAAGAGCTATCCACGAAGCTAGTGAAGCGATTGCTGACCACGCTTCTTCCGCCTTTGAAAAGAAGGGAATGGGTTCAACCTGTGCCTGCATTTGGATCCTTGGCGATAAACTCTATACCGCCACAGTGGGGGATTCGCGCATCTACTTGTTACGTGAAGGTCGTATTCAGCAATTGACCACCGACCACACCTGGGTTCAGGAAGCCATCGAGAAAAACATCATCACACCCGAACAGGCGCAAGATCATCCAAACGTTCATGTGATCCGTCGTTATCTTGGCTCAGCTGAATTGCCCGAAGTTGATTTCCGCTTGCGCAAGTATCCCACCGAGGCAGATGCGCTGGCCGAAAGCAATCAGGGCATGAAGATTCAACCAGGTGATACCTTCTTGATCTGTAGTGACGGTCTTACCGACTTGGTTTGGAATGACGAAATTGCTGAGATCATACGCGCGAAACCAAATCTCAAGGCTGCTACGGAGGAACTGGTAAATACGGCCAACGAGCGTGGTGGCCACGATAACATAACGATTGTGCTGATTACTGCGCCTCGTGATTTGAAATTGAGGGTCCCTAAAAAGATAAATTGGAAGCCGTGGATCATTGGTGGAGGTATATTGCTCTTGCTGCTTTTAGCCTTCGCCTCAACCTTGATCATCAACCTGCTTCGGACCAACGTTTTTGCGACCCCTACTGCAACATCAACTACCAGTCCTGTTCCCTCAGCGACTCAAATACATACACAGACACCAACGCAAACACAAACAAGCTCACCTACCCCAACGGGGACAATAACACCAACATCTCCATCAGTTGATCCTTCATACACCCCCTGGCCAACGAATACGGTTGATTTGCCGATAGTAACTGAAACCCCGTCTCCATAAGACGGGGTTTGTCATTGTGTTACGCATCAAGGTTGCTCTCTATCGAGCCATAGCTCACGGTATTGACGGTTCCAATCGATCAAGAAGCGAATGGCTATCACCACTCCAACCCCGATGGCGATCCAGAATTCGTTGCCGCGCAGGCCAATCAGCCAGAAGATTGGTGCCAAGAGGATAGCAGTGAAGACACTGGCGCGCGCACTGTGACGGATGGCAAGAGTGAGCGTTATTAAAATTCCCAACCCGGCCAAAAATGCTATTGGTTCTGCTGCCAGAAAACAACCGCCTGCACTGGCCCAACCCATCCCGCCGCGGAATCCGGCAAAGGCTGGCCAGCAATGGCCGATCACAACAGCCGCAGCTGTGAGAGGGACGATCCACTCGGCAGGAGCATAATTCAGCGCCAGCCAGGTGGGAAGATAGCCTTTGGCAATGTCAACAATCAGAACCAGGGCACCCCAGCCGAAGCCCGCCTGACGGATGGTGTTTGTCGTCGTTGCATGGCCGGAACCGGAGTTGCGAACGTCCACGCCTTTGACTAATTTCGTGATCCAGATGGAGGGCGTCAGTGAGCCGCTCAGGTAGCCGAGCAAGATGAAGCCCAGTGTAGAAGTGATGAGAGTTGTCATTGGCAGGTTAATTTTTCTTGTTCTCTTCGGAGTTATCTGCTCTACGTATCTTATCAAATGTACGATAGACTCTTAGCAAATAGGGTCCCAAAAGAAAAACGATGATTATCATCAGGATGATCAGCTCTGTCCAACCGATGGCGAAGACCGGGCGGCAGGCCAACAGGCTCAACGTTAGTAAAAGGGAGGCAAAGAACGTTTGTTGTTTAGTAAAAGGCATCGTTTACCTGCATAAAGTTAATTGCGGATAAAGGCTAATCGCGTACTCATCCATTTTCGGGCTGCCGGTTGGAAATACCAACATAGTGATGTAGGCACGCGTATCTGATTGCGGCTCTGCCCAATAGCGAACCTGGTATGGCAATTCTTGATTGATCACATCAAACTGATGCAAACGAATATTACCTGTCTGGCAAGAGGCGGTTTCTTTGTAAGAATCGTAATCTTTAAGGCTGATAGCGAAAGAATCCTTGCTTAGATACTCGTTAATTTGATCATATGCGCCACCACATGCATAAAGCAAGTTTGCAAAATATGCTACTGCACCAATCTCATTATGCAGCCAGGTTACCGCAACGCGATTAGGCATGACGGTGTAACTGCGCTCCCATCCGGGCGCATCAAAGGTCTTTTTGGAAAAAGAAAGAATATCCTCAACATCCTCTTCAGTTGGTTCTGATGATTCGTCGCATTCCTTTTGGCTCTGATCTGGCGGAGCTTCCAAAAAAGGAAGCGCATCAGTAAAAGCGCAAGCCGGGGAAGAGGATAAACTCAGTAATAGGATAAGTGTTATCAAGGTTCGTTTCACAATGTCACCTCGTTATGTAACCGAAATTGCGATCAAATCTTCCACGCCTAGACCAAATATGTGGGGTGGTTCAACGCCCATCCAGGATAAATATGCAGCCAACTGGCTGCGATGATGGATTTCGTGTTCGGCCATGACCATCAGCCAGCGCCAGGCTTTGACGGCTCCTCCCTTTGGCCCGGGGCGCGGCTCATACAAACCTTGATCGGATAAATGCTTGAGTTCCTCCATGGTTTCGACGTGGGTGGCATCCAGCAGGGCGATCAACTCGTCCAGGTTTTGATCTTCGTCTGATTCGTGACCCTCATAATTCCAGTGTCCTTCCAGTACAACGCGGACGAACATCTTCTCGGATGCGCTAAAGTGTCGAACGATGTCGGAGCAAGTGAACTCTCCGGGTTTTGGCGACCAACCCAAACGGTCCGGAGGGGTGACGCGGATGTAGTTCAGCGTCCGTCGCCGGATGCTTTCGAAGTATTTAATGAAGTCGGTTATAGATTGAAACATGCTTTTCTCAAGATTTACATTACAGTTGAATCTTCAACGACTTCTTTGGCTAATTGTGCAATAAATGTTTGAAAGAATGAAAAACGCTCTTCAGCCATTCGTTTTCCTGTTTCGGTCCAAATGTAATCCTTGAAGAATGCCGCCCGCTCCATGGCCATTCCGGTGGCCAGCTCTTTGCGGCATTCATACCCCAACCGATCATTTCTGCCCAGGAAGAGCAAATTGTCGGTGACAGTACTGGCACCCAATTTGTCAAGAATGTCCGCTTCAAGAACGACCTTGCCTTCCCATGAAAACAGGTCCCCTTGCTCTTTCGGCGGGAGAGGACCTAAATCGGTGCCATGCTCGGCAACCGCGCGGGCGACACGCGTTACAAAATCTTGCGGGTATTTTTTTTCACGCAGATATTTGTCAGCAATTTCCGAACTGATACGCCCATGGATTTTGTGGTCGCAAACAAACATTGAAACATCGTGCATGATGACTGCCACCCGAACAACATCGGCCCTGTCATCACTGATCCCTTCCCCAGATAGGATTTGTTCCGCATTCTGGAGCACATTGAGCGTATGCTGCCAGCGATGTTCGCCCGCGCGTGGAAAATCTTTAAACCACGGTTGATTACTTTTAGCGGCAGTCTCGATCAGTTGTTGGTTAACAAATTCGCAGATTTGTTGCAATTGTTGATCGCTAACCATCTTACTCCTCTCAACTTGTGATATTTATAGGTGCCCGGATTCCACTATCAGTCAACCCAGGATTACCTTCACACGTCCAATCTGCCCGCTCTGCAAACGGACTTTAATACCATGCGGATGCGTGGACGACTTGGTCAGAACCTCTTTGACGATGCCTTGGGTCAATTTGCCGCTGCGTTGGTCCCTTTTCAAAACAATACAAACTTGCAGCCCGGGTTTGATGTTAGCGCGCTTTGTGCCGCTCATACTTCCTCATCCAAAACGTCCACGCCCAGCAAGCTCACCACTTGTATGGCCTGCGTTGGAGAGATGATAGCTCGTTGCATATCTTTGGCAGAAACTTGCATTTCATTGATTATCGAGCCACGGAAATCGGCTTTTTGCAGGGTTGTGTTACGCAGGTCAGCATTGGTGAGATCGCACTTCCAAAAGATTGTACCCCCTATTTTTGCCTCTTCAAATGAAACGTTGCGTAGATTGCAGTTTTTGAAATGTAACCCCTTTGTTTGGCTGGAGGCAAAGACCGCTCCTTCAAGATTACAGTCTTTGAAAACAACATCGTCCAGTTGTGAAGATAGCATTTGGACGCCTAGCAGACGGCAGTCGATGAATTCAACGCGGCGGAAGCGCGCTTCTTCCAGGAATGCTCCCGACAAATCACAGGCTTTCAGACGCACATCCAGGAGGCGCAACTTAGGTAAGCGCGACCCTGTGAGAATTGTGCGGTGGAGGAGAGCCTCCTCAAAGAGAACTGTACTGGCAGCTTGATCCGTCAGGTCAGAACCAGTTATTTCAAGCGCTGCATATTCTCCGTGATTTTCCAGGTGATCTAGCGTTTCAATGGAAAGTTTTTTGGGAAGTTTTGGTGTATGAGAGGTTTTTTGTTTTTCTGACGCCATGCAGTGATTATATTCGTAAGGTCTGAATTCTGTACATATCTATCTCACTCATTAGATCAGTAACGGTTTTGGGAAAGACCCGCCGAAAGGAGAGCTGGTTTGTTTCTAATGTCTTGACAAGTTTTCAGATGTTTGATACAACAGTGGTATACCAGAGATGAATCACAGGAAAAGATGAGTATTGAAACCAACGAACTAATTACTTCTTTAGCCGAGCAAGCCTATCTCCGGTTGCGCAAGGAAATCCTAACGTGCAGTCTCTCCCCTGGGCAAGTCGTTTCTGAACGTGAACTGGCGCGCAGGTACGAGATCAGCAAAACCCCTATCCGGGAGGCTTTGTCTCAGACTTGTCACGATGGGTTGATGCAACGTCTCCCAGGTCGGGGTTACATGGTTGCCCCCATCACAATTAAGGACATTCGCGACCTTTTTGACCTGCGTTTGATCCTGGAAGTCGCTGCGGCGGAACGAGCTGCTCAGCATCCCACGTCTGCGCTTATTACAGGTCTCAAAGAGATGTCCGACGTCAGTTATTTTATCGATGAACCTGAAAGCCACATCTCGTTTCTCAAGACGAATCGCGAATTCCATTTAGCCATGGCCGAAGCAGCTGAAAATCGGCGTTTGGTGAGTGTGCTGAACGATTTGTTTAATGAGATGGAACGTCTCTTCCACTTAGGACTTCGCTTACGAGATAGTAGCCAGGAAATGGTGCATGAACATCAGGAAGTTGTCAGTGCTTTAGAAAATGGGGATATTGAAGGGGTTCGCAAAGCAGTCACAGAACAAATCGTGGCCTCACGAGATCGAATATTGGAAGCCATTTTGAAAGGTGATATTCAAGCGGTCCAGGTGAGTGGTTAGCCTAAACAGATTGAATGATCAATTATAAAAACAGGAGTGTGAAAATGTCATTTATCAACTACAACGGAACAAAACTTGAAGTAGACGAGAACGGATTTATTGCCGACCCATCCTTGTGGGATGATGACTTAGCTGTGTTTTTAGCCCAACAGGCCGAAGGCATCGCGGAACTCACCAATGATCACTGGAAGGTAATTAGATATTTGAATGCCTATTATCATGAGTTCGGTATCGCGCCAATGGTCCGCAAACTTTGTAAAGAAACAGGATTTAAACTCAAAGAAATTTATGGCTTATTCCCCAGTGGTCCAGCTAAGGGTGCCTGCAAGGTTGCTGGGCTGCCCAAACCAACAGGTTGCGTCTAATCAAGTTTTCAAAATTGGATATCCCTGAGGAGGTGTTTGTTGGTTTTTCATTGGGTAGCGATCATTTTTGGTTGGGCATCGATCGTTTTGTTCGTTGTACTAGTGGTCTACAAATTTATCAAGGTTAAAAACCTACCTCTCAACCTGCGTTGGGAGGTATATCCAGTTCCCAATGAGACGAATGAGAAACGCCAGTACGGTGGCTCGTATATGGAAGACACTGACTGGGTCAAGAAGCCCAGGCATGCCTCCAAATTGGCTGAACTTGCTGAGATAGGGTCTGAAATATTCTTTCTAAAACGAGTTCGCGAGCACAATCCTTAT
>CAZCPP010000105.1:0-11374 GCA_964500655.1 uncultured Anaerolineaceae bacterium
CCACAGGTGGTTCATGCCATCCCATCAATCCCTAAAAAGGGCAAAGTCCAGATATAGTTGACTTACTTTTTCCAGGAAGAAAGAGTTTACAAGTTCCAGGTTGTCTTCTGCATATTCTGCGAAGGTGTCGCCGATCTGATTTTCGAGTGCAGACTGTGCGGATTGCGTTACGAAGATGGCCACCCCGCCTAGCGAGAGCACCGAAACAACAGTGAAGGATACAATCAGTTTGGCGCGTAGAGAGTAGTTGCGGAACTGGCGCAGGGTGGAATATCCGAAATACAGTACCAGCGCGCCGACCACCACAATGGCGACCGTGTCGAATCCTGGGATGGCAATGCGTTCTGTGGGGATGAAAGTATCTACCAGCAGGATGACCACCGCCGTTACAGCGCCAACGATGTTCAAACTCGTAGCCTGACGGGATGGCAGGGTCTGGCCGGAGATCAGCGTAATGATGGAGATCGACACAGCCATGAAGACAAATCCCAACCCGGAAACGAAGCCCACGATGACGACCAACAGTAGCAGCCAGGGCACGAAAGCCAGCCAGATGCCCCGTTCATGCCGGCCGCCTCGCGCCACCACCAGGCCGACAAACATGCACGCAATTACGATGGCCACTATGACAACAATGCTCCATAGTTGCGTCGATGGTGTGCGGAAGGCCTGGAAAGCCAGGAAGCCCAGCACGGACAGCGAAGCAACCGTGAAAAGTGCGATCACGCGGATGGCATTGCGCGCCTGGGAGCTGATGTTCTCGGGGAGACGGATAAAAGATGAGGTGCTGTCTGCCTGCGTTGTGTCTTCAGCAGGGACACCTTCTTCGGTGGGGGTGGGGTTTAATTGAGTCATATTGATACTCCTGATACTGCTTCTGGCATATTTTCTTGAATTTCCATCTAACGTATCGTCTTCATAAATTCAGGTTCTGGTTCAGATATCTGCGCAGCACCGTGTAAATACTGCTGGTTAGTCCGCAGGTGAGGTTTCGGGCCCGAAAGCGAGCTCATCACCTTCTACTTCCGAGATGAGGGGCTCAGCCACCGCAACTGGTTCGGTCAGTTCTGCGCTGACAGCCGGAGCCAGGCTGGCTTTCACGCGCGAGGCGCCGATAGCGGTGCCCAGCTCGCGGATAGCGGTTTGTAGCGTCTCTTCCATCGAGGTCGTCCGCTGTATCTTCTGGCCGATCACGTTCACCAGCGATTCCAGTTCCGCTTGAGAGCGGGATTGTTCGTACGTGCGTGTGTTCTGCAGTGAGATGGCTACCTGACTAGCAAGCGCTTGCATCAGGCCGGCAGCATCTTCCGTCAGACCGTTAACAACGCTGTGTTGCACGTCGAACACTCCCAACACTTCATCACCAGTAGAAATCGGCACCGCGATCTCAGAGCGGGTTTCCGGTAGCAGTTCGTTGGGTAGCCAGCCTTCTTCTTGAGAAGTGTCGGGCACCAGCACGACAGCGTTGGTTTCCCCAGCACGGCCTACCAGACCGGCGCCTTTCGGGATAGTGTGACCGCGTGCCAGCATGGTTTGCCCGGCCTCGCCGGTACCACCTACCATGACCAGGGTTTCTTTGGCTTCATCAAATAAATAGATATGGGCATAGTAGTAATCGAAAGCTGTCACTAACTGCTCAACCACCTCTTTTACCAGGGTATCCTGGTCGAGAATGGTAGAGAGACGGCGGCTGACCTCGGTGGAGGTCTCGAGCGCTTTGGTGCGCTCTGCCACACGTTGTTCCAGTCCCCCCAAGGTTTCCTGCAATTGGGAAGTCATACTGTTGAATGTAGTTGCCAATGTGCCAACCTCATCAGCAGTGGTCACTTCAGCGCGGCTATCCAGATTACCAGCCGATACTTCTTCAGCAGTGGAGGTGAGCTGGATAATGGGCCTGACCAACACCTGCGATACAAAATATGCAACCGCTACCGCAAGGGCAACAATGATCAGCAATACGAGCACAATACCTTGGACCTGTGCGGTTATCGGGGCAAAGGCCTCGTCCTGTTGCTGGTGTAGCACGACCACCCAACCGAGATTATCAACCACCGGGTTGCCTTCCAATGCCCGGACTGTCGCCTGGGTGACAACGCTGGGTACTCCTTCATACTCCATCTCGACCATGCCTTGATCGGCGACAGCCTGCAAAGCCTCGAATTCCTCTGCTTCAGCTGGCCCGAATTCACCTTCATGAATGTGTGATACGGCTTCTCCGGGGAAGAAGATGTCTGCTTCACCGGTCTGACCGACTTTTTCTGTCAGAATGGATGTCAACGGAGTTATGGCGAAGGTGGTTCGCAGAATACCTACGATCTTGCCAGTATATTGATTGTGAACTGGTAAGGCGATCTGTACAGCGATAGCGCCGGCACTTTCATCGAATTCGGGTTCGCTGATATACACTCCCCCTTCGTCGTTATTGTAAGCAGCCTGCCACCAGCCTTCATCGGCCTGGTAGTAGTCGGAGGTGCGGTTGGTGCTACCGGCAAGACCGCCGTATGCGTCAGTGACAAAGACCTCCACATTTTCAGGAAAGATTTGTTGGTATTCAATAAGTTCCCGGGCGACCGAATTTTTCAGATTTGCTTTCACCAGGGGATCTTCATCATTGCCCGCTTCATCAGCGGCACGCCACTGTGTATCTCTGGCATCCAGCGTAGCCTGGATGTCGGCCGGGCTCCCAATGTAAGATTGACTTTTGGCCTCTATTGCATTTTGTAAGCCTGAATTTAGAGCTAAGGTTGTCAGCGCGTTGACCTGCTCGTTGAGCAAGTCGCCGATACAGAGAGCACGGTCATTCGTTACCTCTGTCAACTCGCGCTCCAGGTTCTCCTGCAGGTTGTTACTGGTAGTGGTAAACATGTAAGCACCCAGCGCAACTGTTGAGATAACCGCCACAGCGATGAAGGACACCTGCAATTTGTTTCGCAGGCTGCCGCGCCATGCTCGGCGGACAACGAAGAAACCGACAGTCAATAAGACGAGCGCAACATTTACAGGTGCAAGAGTTTTAAACAAAGGCACTGGCAGGCGATACTCTAAATTGAGAAAATCAGTTACTGCAACCAGAGTGCCAATGACAATGCCAGCAGTCAGGATTCGTCTGACATCTTTGGCCTGCAAGGTTTGGCTTGCATAAACATACGACATGACCGCGATGATGAGCCCCATCATCAAACCAAGATCAGATACCAGAAGTGCAGTAAAGGGCAAGACGACGAGTGTGCCGCTAAGGACTATAAACATGCCGGTTCTAATACGTCCATCACGGATGAGACGCAGGCCACCAAAAGCCAGCGCACCTACTGCAGAGATAAGGGCAAACAGAGCATATATTTGCCACGCACGCAACTGCCATGCGAGGAAGATGAGGGGCACTACGCCGATTAAGGTAGAGCCTAAAACAATAATGGCTATTCGAGAAGCCTTTCTCAACTGCCGATTGTCTTCAGCAGGGACTTTTTCTTCAGTGGGGGTGGGGTTTAATTGAGTCATTCTATAACTCCTGTTTTCATCTTCTCAGGCGCTTCAGGGGTATTTTGCCGCTTATTCATTGATAGTCCCTTTGCCATCACCTGCCAGTGCAGCCGGATCGAGCGCTACCAATGTCTGGCGCTTGCCCAAGGCGTGGCCCAGTTCGCGGGCAGTGGTTTGCAAGGCTTCTTCGATGGTGGCGGCGTTCTGGATTTTCTGGGAGATCAGGTTCAATGCAGTTTCGCGCTCAGCCCGTTGTTGTGTCTCAGAGAAGGAGCGCTCATTTTGCAGTGCGGTAGCCACCTGGCTGCCAATCGTGGACATCAACTCTATGTCGTGTTCAGTATAATGATCGGGGGTATCCAGGCTTTGAACCGCGATTACGCCAATGGATTGATTACCTACCACTAAAGGAACGCCCAACCAGCTAAGCGGCGGTTCTTCGTTGCCCAGCAACGACACTTCAATACCTAATGCCTGTGCGTTTTCCATGACATTATTTGGCAAGAAGAGCGGTTCTTTAGAATTGAGCACATACTCTGTCAACCCATTGCCTGGTTTTCGATCCGGTATCGTAATCCTTTTTCCATTTTCGATAGACAATGGATTATGGATTATGTCTGTGAGCTCATCAAATGTGGCAATGAAAAAGTTTTTGGTATCGACCAGGTTAGTGATATAACGGTAAGCAGTATCAGCGATGCTTTCCAAATTCGTCTCTGCAGAGAGTTCCCTGGCCATCTCGTTCAGCACAGCCAGCTCTCCAGCACGGTCCTGTGATTCTTCAAATGAGCGAGAATTTTGCAGCGCGATGGCAACCTGGTTGGCGATGGACTGCATCAGGTCGGCGTCCTCATCCGTCAGGCCGTCCACCACATTGTGCTGCACGTCGAACACGCCCAATACATCGTTGCCGATCGCGATAGGCACCGCGATCTCAGAGCGGGTATCAGGCAGCAGTTCGTTAGCCAGCCAGCCTTCCTCTTGAGAGGTGTCTGGCGCCAAGACCACCTGATTGCTTTCGGCTGCACGGCCTACCATACCAGTGCCTTTCGAGATGGTGTGACCGCGCTCCAGCATGGTTTGCCCGGCCTCACCGGTACCGCCCTTCATGATCAGGGTTTCTTTGGCTTCATCGAAAATGTAGATGTGGGCGTAGTAGTAATCAAAGGCTGTTACCAATTGCTCGACCACCTCTCTAACCAAGACGTCCGGGTCTAGAATGGTGGAGAGTCGTCGGCTCACTTCAGTGGAGGTGACCAGCGCCCTGGTTCGGGTTGCCACGCGCTGTTCCAGTGTGCCGATGAGTTCACGCAAACGGGAGGCCATAACATTGAAGGCGCCACCCAGTTGTCCGAACTCATCTTTGCTGCTAATGTGGGTCTGGTGTTCATAATTGCCCTTCGAAATATCTTCAGCAGATCGGGTGAGAGCATCAATCGGGCGCAAAACATTGAAATAGAAAACCAACCCAATCGCAGCAACCACCAGGATCAAGACAGCTATACTGATGAAGGTATAAACCTCGGATGCCTGCTCGATTCGTTCGGACTCCGCTCTCAAGTGTTGCTCATAGTCTTGAACAAGGCTTTCAACATTGCTAACGATGCCATCGAATTGATCTAGTTGGAGAGTATCATCTCGCGTCAACTCTCCTCCAGTGGCTAATTGGGTTTGCAACCCTTGGAGCAGCAAGCTGATCGCGGGCAAATCAAGCTGGAGATCGCCTAGAGAAACGAGAATCTCTGGCTGATCTTCAATTTGCAAACTTGTGTTCACGGCTGTTTGCATCAAGAAGATATCATCAAGCAATTGGTTGATGGTGCCTGTTTTGTCAGGCAGGTCTGATTGCAGCACGAGTTTGCTCAGGGCTAATTTGTCGCTAGTGGACAACATAATTTGCCCAAGCCTGCGCCGGGTGGTAATATTTTCTAACTGTTGCTGATTCTGCGTAACGACCCACAGCGACCCGGCCAATAGCATTACGATGGCCAAGATCAATAGGCCTAGTTTTAGTTTAAGAGACATATGAACCTCGCTCTCATTCGGCGAATGGTGGTGCTACTTATCAAGGTGCAATGCACTCCCAAAGTCCAAAGTGCATCGCACCTTATGCCCGTCATTATTTTTCAATCGGGAAAAAACCTGCATTTCCGAAGGCTTGCAGTCCGTCACTTCCTGTCATGAATTCTGCAAAGGCCAAAGCGTCATTCTCGGCGGTAGTATAGGTGAGAACAGCTACCCATATCTCCAAAGTTGAGTTAATTTCTTCAGGAATTTCGACAATCGTGAGATTGGGGTTTGCCTGCGCTACACCGCTCCAGATAATCACTGCGTCCACTTCGCCATCCACCAACATTTGAACAGGCGCAGTGGCATCGGCTGCAAAACCTGTGATATTGGCTCGGATTTGGTCATTCAATGACGAATTGCTAATCACCTTGTCTGCTGCGCGCCCGGCGGCACCTAGCTCTGGATTCAGCATGGTGATCCGCACACCCTCTTTGGCTAAATCATCCCAGGACGCAACGATATTATCGCCTGCACGCACGATAATTGCCGGGACAAGTGAAGCCAGTGGGTAGCTATCGACAAGCAAGCCATCCTGATTGAAGCTTTCGATAATTTTTGGCGGTCCCACATATAGGTCACCCTGTTGGAGGGTACGTATGGTCGCTGCCAATGTGTCAGATGCCGCAAAATTGTAATTAATGGTGATATTTGGATGCAGCTGTGCATAGCTTTCTTGGATCGCCAACATGGCTTTTTTTGCCGCGTCTCCGGCATAAACATCTAAGGATGTTTCTTTCGGGCCGCAACTTGTAACCATTATTGTTAATAGGCTAACGATGAGCATCGCCCGCATCTTGTGAGAATTCAGTTTGCAGAACATGATTTTGCTCCTTTATGAGGGTTGTTTTTGAATTTTCTGATAACAGACAAAAAGTCATACTCTTTTTACACGATATTGCTCCCCAAACCAACGGCAATAATGACAGTTCCAAACCAGGTAAAAATACCAGTTATATTTTTTAGGGTGAAGAGGCGATTTTATGGGGACAGCCCGTTAAGTTTCCCCGTCAGACTTAGATATGGGTTGATTTAGGCGCTTTTACCCGGGAATGAATAATTCAATTCGGAGTGTGGAGTGGCTTCACCGCTCCACACTCCGAATTAACAATCTTTCCCCCCTTCCTAGGAAGGGGGGAAAACAGGGGGGATGGGATCATATTTTGGTCGAATTTTTAGGTTTTGGATGAGTTGTACCTATGCTTTACCTGGGCAGGTGTTTGGTGCAAGTATGCCCACAACATTTGAGTGCCCCAATTTATCAATCCCAGTTGACTTAATTCGCAAAAGTCTATACAATTCATTCTTATAACAGGGGGACAACCAAGTGCCCCTGGATAATCCACTCAACCCAACAGGAGGTACTATCATGAGTGTCAAGTTCAACGTAGTAGAGCGCGGAAAACCCGGTGACCCGGCCGCACCCAAAAAGTATTACCCTTCCGCAGTAGCCAGCGGCAAGAGAAACATGCGGGCTATTGCCAAACGGGCGGCCGAGATGTCTACTGTCAGCATGCCCGATACGGCGGCCGTCATCGAAGCCTTTTTAGCCATCATCCCAGATGAATTGGGCCAGGGCAATATCGTCAAGCTGGGTGAATTTGGTTCATTTTGGGTCAAGGTGCAGACAGAAGGCGCCACTGCCCCCGGGGAAGTGAGCGCAGATAATATCACCGGAGTGCTGCCGCGCTTCACCCCCGGTAAAGAGTTCAAAGCGCAACTCAAGAACTTCTCGTTCGAGAAGAAATAAACTTTGTAGAGGCGACCCACCCAGCGGGAGCAAAGCACACTGCCAAGTTTGAAGGGTTGCCCCTGCGCTTGACAAACGGGACGTGACTCGACACGCAACGAGTCACGTCCCGTCGATCAGCGAGTCACAACTCGTTTTTGGACCCATTGTGACCGGTTTTCAACGCTAGGGTAGCCCAGCGGGGGGCTGGGAGCATCTCGGCACCCACGTGCTCGTTGTCGGGAAAAGTGCCCCGAATGGGGTAAGATGCTCTGAAAAGGTACACCGCCTTGAGCAGCTTGAGAAAGCAAGGCGTCACTTCCTAACCAACCACCACCAAAAAAACATGACACACCCCAAACTTAAGAATTCAATCGAACTTTAATCCCATCCCCCCTATGGTCCCCCCTTCAAAGGGGGGACCGGTTTGTAATTGGGACTGTGGAGCGGTTCCACCGCTCCACAGTCCCAAAAAGATTATTCCTCCCCCGCCAAAATCATCTAAATCAACTGACTTGCAAGCCTGGCGGGGGAGGGTAGGGTGGGGGTAATACGAATCTATGCCTTAATATAATGAATCATTTTTTAAGATTAAATTCGGGATGAGTCATATTCACTTGTATAAGAATATTTGTTTGTCAGACTGTTTCTAATCGATATCAGGCTTGGCCAATCCCTTGCGAATGGCGTACAAAGCCGCCTGGGTACGATTGGCCAGATGCAATTTCGAGAGAATATTTCCAACATGGAAATGCACAGTTCTTTCACTGACCACCAGTTTTTCGGCGATCTCGCGATCTCCATCTCCCTGTGCCAATAAGCGTAGCACATCCATTTCGCGTTCGGTTAGTTCCTGGTCATCTTGCTTCTTATCTTCATCACTGTGTTCCTGGATGCGCTGCATAATTTTCTTGGCAATAGAGGGGTGTAGCATGGTTTCACCCCGATGAACCCCGCGGATGGCGTCCAGCAATTCATCTGGCTGTGTATCTTTGAGTAAATAACCGAGCGCGCCATTCTCGATGGCTGGGAAAACTTTATCATCTTCCAGGAAACTGGTCAGCACCAGCACGCAGGCCTCCGGCCAACCCGCCTTGATCTCTTTGATGGCTGTGACGCCATCCATTTCAGGCATGAGCAGATCCATCAGGATCACATCCGGGTGCAGCGCAAGGGCTTTTTCCACGCCTTCTTGACCTGATTTCGCCTCGCCGATCAGTTCCATATCCGATTCGATTTCGATCAGTCCGCGCAGGCCTTCACGCACAATGGCGTGGTCATCTACAACTAAGATACGAATACTTTTATCCATAGGAGACCTTTTTTTGAATCTATCCTTATCAGGATGCTATCCGAGAATCAGATGGGATCTTTACCTTCACTGTGACCTGCGTGCCATCACCGGGCGTTGATTCGATGCTGATTTCGCCTTCCAGCATCTGGGCGCGCTCACGCATGTTCCTCAATCCCAGGCCTGTGTGGGTCTGACTCGTGTCAAATCCTTTCCCCTCATCTGAGATTTGCATGCTGATATTTCTACGTTTACTGGTGAATTTGATGCTGGCGTTCTTACTTTCTGAATGTTTGACGATATTGTTAAGCGCTTCCAGTGCAATGTGATATAAGGCGTCTTCCACATAATTGGGAAGTTCTGGTAACCTGCCAGCTTGGAGAGCAACTTTCACACCGAGACGTTCTTCAACCGTTTCGATACGGTGCTGTAAAGCGCTGCCCAGCCCTTCGCTGTCCAATACGGCCGGCCTGAGTTCGTAAACCAGCAGGCGCATTTCTTTCAGAGCCTGATGCGCTGTATATCCCAAGCGTTCCACTGAGTTCGCAACTTTAACCAGATCTACATCGCGCTCCAGCATTTTCTTGGTAGTGCCTGCCATAAGTGTCAGGCTGTACAGTAATTGTGAAACCGAATCGTGCAAATTCCTTGCCAGGCGATTGCGCTCTTCCAGGGCAGCATTTTCACGAGACTGTTCAAAAAGGATGCTATTTTCGATCCCAATAGCAAGATGATCTGCTATGGACGCTAATAGGGCCATTTCATCTGATCCAAAAACTCCTTTTTCATTTGCGAACAAACAAAATACACCCCGCACATCACCCCGTGTCATGATGGGGATGCCTACACAACTATTCATCCCCTTGAATGCGGCATTATCGGAATTATCCTCAAGATTTTCAAACGCTAGCGGCTTTTGCCCCTTGAACACTTTCCGCGCTAATTTATCCTCAGGCAAGCTGTCAATTTCGATCTGAAAACCATCTGTAAAGCCACGCTGAACGACAGGTTTTAGATTTGCGATGTCTTTCCTATCTGACAAATAGATGATGCCTCGCTCGGCTTTCAGGGTTTCAAGTGTCAGCACCAAAGATAACTCCAGTAAATCCTGTAACTGCCAGTTTTCAGAGATGATCGTGATCAAGTTATAAAGCACGACCAAGTCATGCGTCCGTCGTTCAACCCGTTCTTCCAAGGTTTCCAGAATGTCGATCCTGTGCAGGGCAGTACCGGCCATGTCGGCAATGGCGTTGAGCATATTTTGTTCATCCGGCGTAAATGCATCCGGTATTTGTGAAGCTGCCATCACCGCACCGTAAACCATATCTGATGATTGTAGCGGCAGAATGAACACCGATTCGAAACCAGGAATCCTGGCTATAAGCTCACCTGTTTTTGCATTCAACAATGCCTTGGTGATGGCCTTCGTTTTTTCCCCACTAAGTTTTTTGTTCCCTTTTGGTGCAAAACAGGTTATTAGTTCGTCCGGCGCCTTAAAAAGGATACTTGAGGTGATATCAGAACGACAGAAAGCCTGCACTTCGCTTGTGAAAACCTGCAAAAGGTTACTTGATCCCTCGGCTTGCCGCATACTGGCAGATATTTCCCGCAGTTTTTCAAGTTCCTGGCGGCGTTTATTCTCGTCTTGAGAAATACGTTGCAGCTGTTCTTCAGCTTGTTTCCGCTCGGTGATGTCGATGCCAAAGGAAATTGTTCCTGCTACCTGCCCGTCATCTTTTAATTCGTTATTCTTCCAGACGATATACCTCTCTTGGCCGGATTTGGTTAATATCGGATTTTCGAAATTTTTAGGAGTGCCTCCAGCGATCAATCGTTCGAATTCCTCCCAGACTTCAGGAAAACGCTCTTTCGGAACAACTACCTCGAACCAGTTACGGTTCAGAAGTTCAGATTGACTGTATCCTGTAATTTCTTCGGCAGCTTTGTTGAAGACGGTGATATTACCATCTTTATCCAATACAATTACCATAGCGTTAGCAGTCTCGATTAGGCTTTCAGCGTACTCTTTGGCCATTCGAAGCTCATCTTCCGCCTGTTTTCGATACGTGATATCAGTGATTGCCCCCACACTTTTAACCACTTTCCCATTTGTGATCTTTGAAGTTTTTCCTCGATCTTCCCAAAGTAAAATGGATCCATCCTTTTTATGGATGCGGTATTCCGCATAAAAATCATCTCCTGAAGAGAGGCATTTTTTATATAAATCACTTACCCTATCCCGATCATCAGTATGAATAGCGGACATCCATCCCTCAATTGTGCGTGGGAATTCACTTACTTCATATCCAAGCGCAGAATCTACATCACCAAACCATTCCAGAGTATCTGCATTATGATCGCTTTCCCAAATCAGATCAGATGTTGCCATAGCCGCTGCCCGGAATTGCGCTTCACTTTCTTGTAAGGTATCTTCAGCTTGTTTGCGTTCGGTGATATCTGTAAACACACCGTAGGCAAGCTGTTGTCCTTTCTCATCCTTAACCATATTAGCACTGTCGAGAAGCCAAAGCCACTCACCATCTTTTCTTTGAATTCTATATTCGATTTTGAAGTCCCTTTGCTCGGAGAACAGGGCTTCGAATGCTTCTTGTACGCGATCCCGATCTTTGGGGTGAATACGGCCAAACCAAAGCTCTTCACCTGCCGATAAAATTTCATCAGGCGTATAACCGTAAACAAGTTCTACATTATCACTGATGAAAACCGTCTGACCATCACGAGCAGTGATCCAGGTACCGATTACTTGTAGAGTCAAGGGTTGGAAGAAAAAACAGGGTGATAACCGC
>CAZCPP010000106.1:0-11370 GCA_964500655.1 uncultured Anaerolineaceae bacterium
ACCTGCGGTGCGCTACTGCGCACAATCACTTACGCCGCCTTACGGCGCACGTCCAATTGGAATCTGGCGTGAAGAACTTGACCAAGGCCTGTGCATCCAGTCCAATCTCTTCGTTGGCGTATAAGGGTGGTAGTTTCTCGCGAATTTCTTTGGTGAGTAGTTTGTGCCCCCTTGGTATTGTAGGCTCTTGTTCCAGCACATTTTCAGTTTAGCAAGAATCTCAATGTTTCTCCAGAGCCAGCCACAACTGGGCAAGTGCAGACTGCCCTGCTACCGATCCAGCCGCCTGAGATGGGGCAAGTCATCACAGGCAACACGCTCCTCATGCCAGCAGGATCGCGCCTGACTGGCTCCGGATTTGCTTGCTCCAGACAATGTGTGATCTGAAGCGCGAAGGAAATTTGAACGCCCACGCCAAATGGCATAAGCTACCAAGCCGGTGGTTTCGTCACTTGCTAGGTGATTGAAGACAATACGTATTGGGTGGCGAATATTCAGGTGTTGAGCTTGTGCCAGGCAATGCTCAATATTGTTGATTAGTACCCTATTTGGTCTTATCACTCCCCTCCCCTTTCTGCATTTTCTCATAGGCTTCAAGTGCGGCACTGATAACCTTCCACTTCGGTAACAAGCGCCCAGTCTCTAGTCTGTATTTGCTCTGGACATCTTGAAGAATAGCCAGTGATTTCTTTGTAATTTCCAGGGTCATGGAGATTCTGGCGGGCTTTGAAATAAACTTTACAGCTTCCGGTCTCTTGGTAATGGCTTTGGAAGTTTTTGGCGGTTGAAAGAGATTTTTCTTACCAATCGGCTCCGGCTCTCCCAGACCGGTTGATGGTTGATTGCTCATAATCCCAGTTCCTCAATCAGTTGCCGGTAGGCTATTGCTCCTTTGCTTTTTGGCGCGACTTCGAAAATGCTGCGTGCGCGTCCAATTGCTTTTTGCAGGTCATTGTTCTTTGGGACAATGGTCTTGAGTAGATAGCCTGGGTAGTTTTTTTCAACCCTGGCTAATGTGTCTTTGGTGATGGAATATGGGTCTGCCAGCGTGAGCAAGATACCTGTGACTGTTGGAGTATCTGCTTTGAGTAGGATTTCTTCGCGAACAAGCCGGATGTTCTCAAGCATTCTGGTGATAGCATCCAATTCCAGCTTGCCCGGTGAAACCATCACGATCACCTCCCCTGAAGTTGCCAGGGAATTGATGACCAAGGGGTCGAGACCTTTGCCGGTATCTATCAGAAGTACATCGAAGGCCTCAGCAGATAGTTCGTCCAGCAGACTGCGTAGGCGCGTAGGTCGTTGACCGAGTTTCAGGGCTGCATCCGCCAAATCTGAGTTTGATGGAATGATGAAAAGATTGGGATAGCGGTCTACTGCCAGCGTGACCTGGTCTATGCTGTAATGGCCGGTTAATAAGGCATGAGTTGTGGGTGGCACGTAGCCGTCTCTCGCTTCAGGTGCACGCTGACCAAGCAAAGCGTAGGTTACATCTGCCTGTGGATCCATATCGATCACAAGGATTTTCCTGCCCTTCTTTGCCAGACCAACAGCCAGGTTGGATACTGTGGTGGTCTTCCCTACGCCTCCTTTGTCATTTGTGAAGACGATCTTTCTCATTTTCCCCCGTTTTGTGTCATTGTGTATTTATGTTTTTATGGAATTGTGGATTTGTGTGTTTCCACAATTATGTCTTTGTTATTTTGTGGATTTACGTGTTTCCACAATTGTTGTTTTGTGGACTTATGATTTCATGGGTTTGTGGGATTGTCAAGCAGAAATGAAGAAACGCGCGCTAATCCAGGAAAACCAACGGAACGGGCTCTTGTCGGTCTGTGCGCTGCCAGACAGGGGATTGAAGTAGCGTAGTAGGATTGATCTTGTCGTAGGTGGTGAAATAGAACAGTCCATTGGTGTTGGCACGGTGTGCCTGGTTGAGCATGTTCTTCAATCTGCGTTCCCCAGTTGTAACCACCAGCCAGCGACCGCTGCTGTGACCAAAGCGTTCTTCATATTCTTTGGTTCTCAGGTAGGCCAGGCCCGGTAGTATTTTTTCACGGTAGAAGCGTGGATTGTCTTCCGTGCTGCGATCAATTTCAAGCAAGTAGCGGATGCGGTTTTTCCCAAAGGTCAGCATGAAGAAACCGTCCGGGCGAATATTCCTTTTTAGCGTCTTGTCCTGGAAGGTGTAGCTGACCTTATCCGGATAGCTCCAAAACTCACTCTCGGGAATCCAGGTTTCCAGGTTGATGTCTGTGTCCTGATCACAGGCTTCAAGCATATCCAGGCGAAAGTCATTGACGGCCAGATCATGCTCGACCTGGAACCAGCGTGGTTGTTTTCTCCAGGGAAATTCTTTCAAGGGTGTCCCGTCTAGACTGGCGATCATCTCTGCCCCTTTTTTGTCCAGCCAGTAGATCATTTCAGGCAAGCGTCTGCGCTGATCTTTGTCCGGGCGAGCCAGGTAGCTATGCTGGTAGAGAAGTTTCAGGCGCTGCTCGGTCTGGCTCTTGCCGGTGAAGAATAGACGTTGGATTTGAGTGAAGCTGAGCATCCCATCATAGCTATGCACGGCTTCTAAAATATGCTTGTCGCGCTCTGTGAGCCGCATAGAGGGCGGATTTGATACTCTTCCATAGCGTGGGAGCCTTTTCTTCTTTTCTGCCATAGAGATAGTATAGAAAAGGGCAGGGGAAAAGTCAGTACCCGAATTAGCTATGAGTTATCTTATTAGGGCTGCTTCTTCCCCGAGTATTTACTGATAATGAGCCTAATTCTTGCTCCATTGCTTATGCAAACAATATCAGGCCAATAAATGAATATATACGAGATGCGCGTAAATGATTTAGCTATCGATTAAATTAAACATCACTGCCTCATTATAAGCATCGACAATTAACAACTCATTATAAATAGATATTCTTCCGCCAAACGTACTGGAAAGTTCATAAAATCCTAATAGGGTGAGCTCGTCTGGATTCTTGATATCAATAGCTAATAAACATACTTCACACTCAGGAAATTGTAAAATTGTATAGAGAATATTTTTATGGACAACATCTTCAACCAACTCATGATGATCGCTTTGATAAAACATTGTTCCAACATATGCATCGTCATTATTCCGGTCAAATATCAGGTTGTAAGTGTCGGTTGAGTCCGGGAATGGAGAAATAGATTTAATAGATAATTGATCTGAGTAAGATTCAACCTCTCCACTAAATAAATCAGAATAGCCTAATGAAGTCGGATCCCCTTTTCCATCAATGTGAAGGATTTCATATGAATTCTGATCAGAAAAAATCGCATAATTATTTGAAGATTGACTCACCAATTCATCTATAAATATTCGAGGGGATGCTTGAAATGTTAGAAAATACTCCAGTCCATCAGTACTGGAAATATTATAGATATGATATTCAGGCTGACAGATATCGGGAACATCTCCCTTGCACCAAGCTGTGGCATCTAGGTGAACTAGATAATTATTTACAATAGTAAAAGCTGAAGGATCACCATAGCTAAGACCTGAAGTCGATAACGAATGTTGATGCGGAGATATGGGGTTTCCCAGATTTTTTGGAGCTACCGGATTAGAAATATCCAAAAGTATAAAAACATCAATATTGTGGCGGCCGAGTTTCGAAACGTCTCCTTCATTTCCAATCAATCCAAGCATTAACATATATTGATCCCATTGCTTTAACTCCATAGTTTGATGAATATCTAATTCTGGAAAAATATAGGGTAACTCATCATGGAACCAGAGTTCCGAATTATATTCAACAGGAACAAATTTTCCTTGCCGAATTTCTTCATAATAATGATTTAGTACATGACTTCGAGTATCAAATTGTGCTAATGATTGTGAAACCGATTTGGTATTTACATATTCTGGGTAGATTGGATTAGATGTATTAAAAACATGGTATGAAAAGTACGAAGGCTCATCCCTTGGGCCGTCCAGCCAAAAAAAGTAATTATCATATTTGAACGGACCTACTCCAAAATACCCCCATCCATATTTTTCATCATTGATTCCTTCAACATCCACACCGTCAATTCTATTTATCACATCATAATCCCCATTTTCTTTTACCCAAATTATCATTTGATCCATCTTGGCGGTTGGCGAGAAGAACCCTGGTTTTTCAACTCTTTTCATCACAGCAAACGCATTATTGCTTAGACTAACCAAGCGAGAGGAATCGAACTTGTCAATTTCTATTCTTTTTGACAAAGAAGGCTCAGAATAATTAGAGAAGTCCCAAATCTCTTGCGTTCCTCCACTTCCATTGATTTCATGTTGAATCACGATTATGTCAGAACCAATCATGATCGCATCAACAGGAGAGAATCCTTCTTCTGATTGAACTGAATTTAACAAGGAAATATTATCTAAACTTGATATATCAAGCACATGAAATTCACGGTAATCAAGTACAAGGAAATAATCTTCAAATACCCCACCGTTATTTCTGAAGGAAATATCATTAAAAGACAACTCGTTAATCTCTAGTCGATTGGAATTCGATTCATTGATAACAATAAAAGTGGTGCCAATATTTCCAAATACCTTATCCCCAATTTGCTTGTGAAGACGAATAGATCCTAAATCTTCCTCAATAAAATTGAGCGTTTCAATGTTATTAATATCTGAAACATCAAGAATTACATATCCATACTTATTAAAAGCATACAAATGATCATTGGACAACCACATTTCCAGAGTTTCATCTGGTAGTATTTGCGTGGCTGATAGAAAAATAATCGATTCACCGGAAATTTTATAGACCAAAATACGTTGATTGTAAGGAATAAATATAAGGTCTTCATGTTGGTAAATATCCAGATGAAGATCGCCTCCTAAATGATTTACCATGTCCAATTCTCTAAATGAAGGAGAAATTCTAAAAACGGAAGAAAATGATTCGGCTAATTTCTCTCTCAAAGTGTGGTTTTCGAATAGGTTCTGTTCTACATCAGGAAGAGGTAGTATTTCCGATGTCTCACCATCCCCTTTTTCAGGTTGATTGGTTGAAAACCCAGAGGTAACCGCTTTGCAACTAAGCAATAAAATTAATATGAATAATTGGAATAAAATCATAGAACGTGTCGATCTTAATTTTTTCATTGTGTTCTCCTCTATCACCTAATTTCTACGCGTTTTTTTGATCTTTGAATAACTATCGTAATGCTGACAACCAAAACGACCACAAAAATGATGCAGGTGATTCCTCCTCCAAATAAAAAATATACAATTGGGAAATCTGAAGGTTGCTGTGCGCCAGCAATTAAGCTTACATCTTCAACATTGTTAATCAATGATGCTATGTTTTCATCGGTTTGGAGAAGGTGATTTGCCAAAAATTTTTTGATCTCGGCATCTTCAGGGGTTCTCTCAAGTTGCTCGAAGGCGAAAAAAGTGGAAATCAAATTTAGATCTAAGATAATTGTGTCAATGGCCACTGCATCGGTGTATTGAGAATGATTTACATCTTCTTCAAGGGTAAACATATCTAAATATTTAGCTGATATATCATTATAGTCATTTACCAAATCAGTAAGATGCTCATGGGCTTTAATAAGCTGCTCAGTATCCCCATCCTTGATAAGGTTATGGGAATCCTTAATTTCCGATTGTATTGCAGTTAGGAGATCCACTAAGTCTTGTGAGATATCCAGTATTTGCTTATCTTTTTGAGTGATACCCCGATAAGGTTGATTCAAAATAACGGGAGGCCCTTGAATGGACGCCAAATGGGGAGTAATGAAATTTATTTCGAGTACATCGACCCTGTTCGTTAAATCAGCACAATTAACCGAACCAGGCTGCGGTTGAAATGCATACCAGCCAGCCACATTGGCCGCTTCCCTAAGACACCGCATGTCAAAATAAATTTCATTTTGATGGTATGTGTCAATAAGTAATGTTGATAACCTGCCCAATACTCCAATGACTGTACTCGGCTTATAACCTAATGTAGTGAATAAATCCGATAAGTCAGTGATCACATCATTGAATGCCTTCAACCTTTCGGTTCGTTGTGTATAAGCAATTTCACCTTCTAGGGTAAACCTAGAAAGGGCTTGTAAATCAGCCGCCCTGAAAAGTGCCTGGTCGATATCTCCAGCTGTTACCCAAATATCAGCTGAAGAAGGGTCAACACTACGTATGCCTTTGTCTAGACCAGGCTGCACTCGGGAAACAAATTCATTGATGTAAGAATGCATCAAAGCTCTGCGTAAAACTTCCTCATTTGCTCTCGGAATCATTTGGAACAAAATGTCTGACAAGCTGTCCAGATTTATTCCACCCCAAGGAATCGATTCAGATATGAATTCATACTCTTGGAGTTCTTGTTTAATTATTTGTTTATCATTTTGATTTTGAATTTGATTCACGGTAAATCGGGCGATATCTTGTTCGGTTTTTAATAATAAGGGAATTACCGTACTTTTATCCCCTAAAAAAGCCCTGACCAATATATTAATCGAATCAATGGTCATATATCCTTGATACGTGGTGTCGGCACTAATCCCCGCCAAGGACACATAATCAGAAAAAATAGTGGCGACTGCTTCTTCCTGGATAGCAGCACGGATAAAGGATGCTTGCTGGGATGGAGAGATATTATAGTCCGGGTAAGTTCCGATATTGTCAATCAATTGACGAGCAGCTGTTTCGTCAAAACCTTTTATCTCAATCACTTTGGGTTCAGAAAATGGAACGATAAATTCATGGGTTGCATTTTCAAGAGTATTAATTGCTACTTCTTTTTTCCCAATCCAGGCAAATAAAGGATCAATCAGCTCCTCGCCCCCCTCAAAAGATAGTTGACAAGAATCAATCAAATCTACCTTTTGATGACATAGAATAAAAATGCCATTGACGTTATTAGCCACAAAAATGATATTGTTTGAAACAATAATATCTGTGGGAGATGGCATTATTGTTTTTGGCAAATCTATGTAGCCTAGGACTTGGTTGTTGCTACTGATATCCCAAGCATGCAGTCGGCTGAAATTTCCACTGGCTTCTATAGCATTATAGCTATCTAAAAAATATAAAATGTTTTCATGGATGGCCAAATCTGTGACTCCGTAGGGGTTGGGGCTTTCCTTGACCGAAAGAGAACTATTATTTGTAACAGTTCCTTCAACCAATCCAAAAGCATATTCGCCCAAGAAGATTTTGTCTTTAGCCGTCTCAATATCAAATATCGTGCGTGATAAATTTACTATGCTCAAATTTTTTATCTCTGAAGGGTTTGAAATATCCAGAATTTCTAAATTGCTTCGGGCACTCCCCCCCACTTGCACAGATGTTAGTGAATTACTTAATAATAAGTGATTGTCATTAATTGATAGAGTAAAGGGCGCACCACTTTGAGGAGTATACCGACCAATTTCATTTAGCTGTGGGATAGATTCAAGACTGAAGATTTTCAGGGCAGAACGATCTGCAACAATTAGCAATTCATCATGGATAAGTAAATCTTCTACATTTCCTGGAAACGTGGAAATCCTAGTGGGATTTCGGGGGTCTAAAACATCAACGATTATCAATCCCTTATCACGGGCAGCGACGAATAACATATTTTTGTGAAATACCAAGTTGGTCGGTTGTATATCTAAAACAAACAAGTCTCCTACCTTTTTGGGGCTGGTTAAGTTTCGGATATCGTAGATAGTAATTTCGGAATCGCTGCCTACATATAAGTATTGATTATTTAACGCTATCGAATAGGATGGTAAGTCGATTGAGGAAAGTTCGACAATATTTTCGGATACCTGTACCAATTTATCAGGAGATAATAAAAACACGAATAAAAATAATCCTGGAAAGACAATAGACTTACGAGTTGAAAAATTCATTTGGATATTCCTCCATATTGGTTCTACTTTACATAGCTGTTTATAGGCATCAGGACCAAAGATAAATCTTTCCAATTACATACGAGAATTATACGGGAGTATCGGGCAAAATCGAAGATTTCTATTGTATACTAGAGGTGAGTGAGTCTGGACGTTGAACATTACCAACATACCGCTGCCTAGAAAGATATTTATGGGAAACATCATTGTGGCAATTATTAATTTGCCATTTCGAGCTTTAGACAGCTTGATGAACTTTATTTTATTCCCACAAAAGCCCCCAACTCCAGATGAGCATATGCTCAAGAAGGCGCGAGGGCAATACGGGCAGATACGGGCACAACAAGGCGAAATCAGTGCCTTGTTGACGTCCATCAGGGAGCGTGAGTATCTCACGAAGAACTATGAGGAGCAGCTCGCCAAGCGAGATGCAGAACTCCAACGCTCCCTGAAGAAGATCCGAAGCCTGGAATTCGAAAAACTCCAGGGATAAGAACGCAGTAACGCGGCGTTAAATCGCGTAGACTTTTGGCAGTGGGAGTCGACCGTCCAGGCTCGCTCCCAACCCAATTCCAGTATAGCAAATCAATGCAAGTGTGTTTACTCAGCAGGCTGCAACAGCATCTCTGCCAATTCGTGCACCGCTCCCTTGAAATCTACATCCTTCAACTTCATATAGAAATCGATCAGGCTGCCTCCCCCACAGCCAGCAAAACAATGCCAGTAGTTCTTTTCATCGTTGACTGAAAAACTGGCGTGCTGGTCGTTGTGAAAAGGGCACAATCCGCGCCCGTTAGGAGCCAGTTCCACATATTGGGACACAAAATCCAATACAGTTGTGCTGCGCTTGATCTGCGCTGACAATGATTCTCCATTCGCTTCAGACTTGTGAAACACTGGCGCTCGTTTTGGGGATCTGTTCCGGCCGATGATCTTTTCAAGCGCAGACCTTTCCACCGTGTACGGATTTTCCATAATGCGGATCTGTGCCGCGAAGGTGGCAGCCAACGGTTCACCCTGGATGGTGACAAAGCCATAGCGCTGGCCATCCTTGCGGTGCACTCCAAAAGGCAGCCGGATCAGTGAGCCTGGCCCATCTCCCAGCGTGTCCTGCTTGGGGAAAAGTTCAGTGTCATCAAGTTCAGCAGTCTTGAGAATGCTCTTTCCGAATGCACGAGCCTTTTTCCCCGAGATTACTTCGTCAAAAAAGAACCACAGGTGTCCACCCCTTCGGCTGGTTTCCAAATATGAAGGTACGCCTTCCCTGGCCAGGCTCACCCTCATATTCGCCAATCGCGCCAACTGGTGATCGTCATCGGCATCGATGACGGCAAACCGCGCCATACTATCTGAGTCTAATACGTACGTTCCCAAGGTGATCTCCCCTTGCAAATGAGACACCAGGTGTTTTTCTTTTAGCGGTTTGCGGACGCACAGATAGCGGCCATCATCCAGTTGGCGCGCATAAAGGTCTCTTCTCTGGATGAAAGTACGCGAAAGGGTGTCTGCCAAGGTGAATATCTCAGGAGTTCTATCGAATTCGGTTCGCATTTCACACCTCCAGCTTCACCTTAGCATTTGGGATGGGAGTTGTCAGCGGTGGAGTTAGCTATGAGTAAGCTACCAAATGCAGGGGGAATGCTGGAGAAAAGAACGCTGCGCCGCCAGGCGCTTCCACTTTTAGCGACCGCCGGAGAGGTCCAGGAGAGGAGGTGGTCGCTCCGTGTCGTCGGCGAGAACGCCGACTGCCAAACAGCGTTAGGGAGGTAAGAGTCTCACATAGTGAGTCTCTTGCCGAGCGTGGCGCTGAGATGGCACGAACGCAGTATCGTGACAACGAAGGCACCCTGGCGAGACACAGTCGAGACCAGGGCGCAGCGTTTGGCAGTCGGCGTTCGTTTGCACAGCAACGACACCACGACACGGATGACCCGACAATTGGGGGTCTGTCCACTCGGTCTGTTTTCAACCCGTTTCATCGGGGAAAATCAGTCCGTTGGACATGGCCTCTATGCGGAGGGGCATATAAACTCCTGGCTCAATTCAAGGACTCAATGTCCACAGAATTGAGGAAAACCCCAGGCAAGTCAACCGGGGATTCGCCCGGAACTTCGCATGGGGTTGCAGCCCTGTCTTTACGAATGAGTACAAAGTTTGATCATGTGTACAATCTATTGTTTTTTGATGGATCTATTGGGATAAAGT
The DNA here is from genome assembly GCA_964500655.1 of uncultured Anaerolineaceae bacterium. GTDB lineage: Bacteria > Chloroflexota > Anaerolineae > Anaerolineales > Villigracilaceae > JAABUE01. The sequence goes on from CAZCPP010000106.1 coordinate 10,084, forward strand.
GTTTTGAAATCTCAAATTCTTGATATATACTAGTACTGTATCTTAGTTCTCTGTTTATTAGTAACTGCTTATTAGTAGTGTGCCAATTTGGCATTCTTAGAAGGGAAATGTTGGCATGTCTAGAAGTGCCAATATGGCATGTCAACCTTGTGGTCAGCGGTGTTTCTTCCAAAAAGAGGCCTTGATATGGATGGTGTAAAGATTAGGGCGGCCTTGCCCTCTACGTTTGATTGAAATTAGGCCAACCTCTTCTAATTCTGAAATGTATCGAACCACACTACGCAGGCCACTACCCATATCTTTCGCGAGACGCTCCTGGCCGGGAAAGCACTCATCATCTTCGCGGGCATATTTTAGGAGCATGGCATAGGTGAGTTTTGCACCAATTGAGATTTTGACACTCTCGAGGATGAAGTTGGGAACGCCTGTCCAGCCGCGCTGGGTGGCAATGTCTGCACCTTTGAGGCGCAAATTGCGATCTTTGAAATGGTTGGTTTCCCCCAGGCGTTGCATAATATTCGTTTCTATTCTATCTCAGCAAATGTAGAGGCATTTGTCAAATGAAGGTCGCAGAGGCAACTATGGAAAAATATTATGTGAATTTTTTTTTGATTTCGTTTTCACTCATTTTCATGTTTGGTTGTGGAATTCCTTTTTTTGCTACAGCTACCCCAACTCCAACTGCGGACACAATCAAATACTCTCAAGAAGATATTCAAAGCTTCCAAGAGATTACTAGCCTTGGAGAAGCAATCATCAATGATTCAATGTTAAGCCCTGATGGGAACAGCCTTGCTTTAGCAACATCAACAGGTGTGTGGGTTTACAGTCCATTTAACTTCGAACTAATAAGATATATTCCATCTCCGGTTTCACAAGATAAAATCTCTTGGTCACCGAACAACCGTTGGCTTGCGGCTTCAGGGGATGGAACGACAATTGTATGGGATACAAATAATTGGTCAGAGATAAAAAGGTTTTCAACAAAAAACGTATTTATTTTAAGTTGGTCACCAGATAGTAGTAAATTAGCAACCATTGACAGCCAAACTTACATTCATGTTTGGGAATCAACTTCTTGGGAAGTAATCGATAAATTTCAACAGTCCTCATCTGGACCAAAAGACATCAATTGGTCTAGTGATAGCTCTTGGTTTACCGTTACTGGGGGATCCCAGGTTTCGAAACTTATAAATGATGAGTGGATTGTCATTAGGGATCCCGGCAGACTCGATAGTAAACTACTATCGACTGGAAGTCGATAGCTTTGTATGTCGAATGAAATTC
>CAZCPP010000107.1:0-11319 GCA_964500655.1 uncultured Anaerolineaceae bacterium
CCCGATTACATCGTCGAAGCGAATGCGCTCGAAGGCTTACAACTTTCAATTGTCGTCAGCATCATTCACACCTCTGTACGCGGACGCATCCCAGACGATTTGGTCGATCTGTCTTTCGATGACCCCATTTTCATTCAGCGACTGAGCGATTTCCTATCAGCCTTTGCAGATCGTTATGCCGGGCGTCTACATTATCTGTCTATCGGTAATGAAGTCAATAATTACTTTGCCAATCACCGTGAAGAGATTCCCGCATACGCATCCGCCTTCGAGCATACACGAAACGCTATTCACGCGGTGAATCCTGATCTACCTATCGGGATCGTCTTTGCATATCATGATGCAGAAACCTTGAGCACAACGGATATCATTCAAGAACTCAACCGCGGTGATTACGTCGCCTACACCATGTATCTCTACAATCAAGGATTTCATTTCCGGCGTGATCCGGCTGAGATCGGAAGTTATTTGGACCGCATGACTACCCTGGCAGGAGATACTCCCGTTATCATTGTGGAAACTGGCTGGAGTACTGCACTTGAATTGGATGGCTCTGAAGAAGGGCAAGCCGAGTACGTACGTCAACTTTTCGCAGCATTATCTGAAAGACGTGAAAAGATCCGTTTTGTTAGTTGGTTTGTTATGCACGATCCCAAACCAGAATCATGCGAGAGAGATGCGTTGACATTTTTCGAGCCTGGAACTGAACCGGACCAGACTTTCATGCAAGCCTTTACCACCTTCATCTGTTACTTTGGTTTACGAAAATCTGATGGCACTCCGAAACTGGCCTGGGATGTTTGGGTTCATGAAGCACAGGATTATTACAGATGAATTCATGTAAACCTGATCAATTTGGTGAAACTAACGTTTTACCTACAATTAGCAATTAGGGAAACCATAAGCATAAAAATATCTGAATTACCGCGATTCAAGCTCGTAAAATATCTACATCATGGGAAAGAAATTATTAGAATGTGTAGGGAGATGCTGAAATGAAAAAATTTATAATAATTTGTCTTATTGTATTCCTTGTTATGAGTGGTTGCGATGGAAATCCACCGGTACCCACTCCGGTTCCAGATCGAGAAAGCTTGATTCCTGCGAGTCAAGTTAAAATAACATCAGAAACGGACATTTACCCCCTTGTGTCCTTGAGCATCGAATATGAAGACCCTGTACCACTACCCTATCCAGTCAATACCGCTGGTGCGGAGGATTCAGCCTTTATCACACCCGATGGAAACACACTTTATGTCTGGTTCACACCTGACGTAAGTAAACCCCCAGAAAAACAGGTCGTGGATGGCGTCACAGGCATCTATGTTTTCTACAAGGGTGCGGGGGGGTGGAGTAACGCTGAAAGAGTAATGTTGCAAGATCCTAAAAAACTTGCCTTGGATGGTTGTGAATTTGTACTTGGCAATAAGATGTGGTTTTGTACGGCTAGAGAGGGCTATACGGGGTTGCATTGGTTTACGGCACAATTCGAGGATGGAAAATGGAGGGGCTGGGAGATGGCTGACTTTGAACCCAGCTACGAGGTAGGAGAGCTACACATCACTGCCGACGGACAAGAACTCTATTTCCACTCAGCTCGACCTAGCGGCAAAGGGCAGTATGATATATGGGTATCAAAAAATCTTGGCGGAACATGGCAAGAACCAATAAACGTTGCCATAGTAAATTCGCCCCATACTGACGGCTGGCCTTTTGTCTCCCAGGATGGCATAGAGCTATGGTTTACGCGGGTAGTTGGCGCGCCTGAACTCTATCGCTCGAAAAGAATTAATGGAGAGTGGACCGAACCTGAAAAGATGTTTTCCGTATTTTCTGGCGAGTCATCTATGGATAATGCCGGCAATATATACTTTTCACACCATTTTTTCAAGGACGATGTCATGCTCGAAGCCGATATTTACGTAGCGCGAAAGATTTCACCATGAGACGCATATTTACCTGTTTACTCTTCCTAGTGCTAACGATGTTGGCTTGCGTACAAGGAACTCCGCCTCCGTCCACGTCTTTGCCTGCTTCCCCGTCGATATCAGCAACACGCAACTTTGGCATGGGTGTCGCTGGATTAATCCCACGCAATCACCCCAACTCGACAGACGAGGACTGGATCAATATGTACGAACTCTTACCGGAAACTGGCGAACTTTTTGGCTTTTATACCGCCTGGAGCGATGCCCCTGAAACCGAAGGGGAAATCCCCAATGTCGTTGATGTTGGATTTGGATTAGATCCCCGTTACAATTTCACTCCGGTAATTGCGCTAAGTTATTTTCGCGAAACCAGCGAAAATAAAACCGTTCCCAATCTTAATCTAACTGATCCTGAACAACGTGAAAAGGCAATTCGGGCCGCGGTTAACGTTGCTGAGAAATATCACCCACCTTATCTCGCGCTGGGTGTTGAGGTCAACGGCTATTATACTGAGAATCCATCTGACTACAGTAACTACCTTAGTCTGTACCTTGAGTCATACAATGCGGTAAAACGCGTTTCACCAGACACATTAGTTTTCCCGATCTTTCAATATGAAAGGCTGCGCGGTGGAGTATTTTTTCTGGGCGATAACCAGGATCAATCACAATGGCACTTGATTGAACAATTTAATGATCAACTTGATCTGATTGGTTTAACAACCTATCCCTTCTTGCTTTATGATGATCCCGCTGAGCTACCCGCAAACTACTATACTGAAATCACAAAGCATGCCTCCAAGCCGATAGCATTTACAGAGATGGGGTGGCCCTCAGACCCCTTGAGTGTTGCACCGGACAATCCACATGGAGGTAGTGAGGAGGAACAGGCCTCATTTGTTCAACGATTTTTCGAGTTGACCAAAGATCTTAACCTGGAATTGGTGATGTGGTCCTTTCCAAACGACATTGATCCAAATTCCAACCAGGCTTTCACCAGCGTTTCTCTCCGTTATAATGATGGACGCAAGAAGCCGGCCCTGGCAATTTGGCGAAGTTGGGTAAATGGAGAAAACGATCACTGATTTATGAAGGGATGGTATCATTTGGTTGAGGAGAAACCATATGAACCGCAAAGTGATCATTTCAATTATTGTTTTATTGGCTGGGATATTGGCGTGTGAAGTGCCGCCAGGTATGACACCAATGCCAGTTGTTGTTACCCAAGTGGTTGTGGCCCCAAATCAAGCGGTACAACCATTACCAACTATTCCCAAGCCCTCGGCAACGGTTACGCTGGCTTCAATTGGAACGGGGACAAGCACTTCAACGGCCACTGCTACAACCACAACCTCTGTAGATGGCCCTTCGATAACGCTTATTAAAAATGCAAATTGTCGCAACGGGGCGGGAACGAAATTCGATGTGGTTACATCATATCTAAAAGGGGATACCCTGAAAATTATTGGTCGCAATCCTGACTTCGACAACACCTGGTGGCAAGTCGAGATGCCGACGGGAGGAAAGTGTTGGGTGTCATTGGCGACCGGGCAAGCTACAGGTCCCTATGATGATATTCCAACAGTTGTACCGTAAATAAGCATAAGCAATATATACCGTCAATGTGAACTAAGGGCAGCTATTTTGCACGTGTTCATCGAATGTAACCGCAAAATTGTGCAAGCCAGAGCCATCGCAACGGGCGCGAAAGTAGTAATAAGGCGACTCTGCCGGATAAGCTACTGCTCGAAGTGTGCCTAAAGACGGATTTGCGATCGGTCCTGGTGGTAAACCAGCGTAAATATATGTATTGTAGGTGGAATCGATCTGTAAATCTTCTGAGCTGAGTGGATTTGTCCACCAGGTATTTTGTAACACATTATAACCAAGCGCATATTGCACTGTCGGGTCAGTATCCAGTCTCATGCCCACATTTAATCGATTAAAAAAAACTGATGCAATCAGTTCCCTCTCCTCAGGAACAACTGCTTCTCGCTGTACGATGGATGCTAATGTCACGGCTTGAAATACGTCTAGTCCCTGACGGTTGAATCCGTCAAGCAAATCGGCAGTCAAGTGCAATGCAAAGTTACGCAGAAATTCTTGAACGAGTGCCTGAGCTGTAATCTCGCGTGAGAGAATGTATGTATCTGGGTACAGAAAGCCTTCCGTCGAAGTGGAAGCAGGCAAAAAGTCCAAAACAGGAGGCGCGGATTTCGCGGTGGTCAGGAATGAATCCGAGGAAATATTTAGTCCAGAAGTCGAGAGAGAAGCTGCGATTTCTTCCATCCGCCAGCCCGGCAGAATGACAAAGGTGATCTCTTCAGGTGTGGCATCTTGCAATGCGCGGGCGATGTCAATAATGGACATAGTCGGGCTTAGCGTGTGGTCGCCAGCCTGGATACTGGTATCGAGACCAGCATAAATGAGGTATGCGCGAAAGGCAGTAGAACTGCGGATGAGCCCAACTTCTTCCAGGCGGATAGCAATGGAGAGTACACTCTCGCCTGATTCGATCACAAAGGATTGTTCAATGCCGCTGCGATCAAGCGGTTGGGTCAATTGACCACTGTACCAAAGTAAACGAGCAGAAAATTTATATTTGTCGGCTGAACTCAGGGTTGGGTTCGGAGGGCCATATTGTTGTGTTGCCAGCAACGGGATTCCGATCATCAAACCAAAGGATAACAAGCCCAGAAGTACCAGTAAAATCAAAAATTTATTTGGGCGACGAGACATATTATGGCTTTATATGTGTGTGGGCGTTAAGGTAGGATTGCAGGATGATAGTGGCTGCAATTTGATCGAGATGTCCTGCACGTTTTCTTCGGGAAACACCCATCTGGATGCGCGCAGTACGCGCTTCTTGTGTGCTAAAAGATTCGTCCCACAATTCAATTTGTAGGGCGGTTTGCTCCCCTAGCGCTTCAGCGAAACGCGCTGCTCTACGACCTGCCAAATTAGGGTAACCATCATCATTGAATGATTGGCCAATTACAATCATCTCAGCATTGTGTTCAGACGCGATTGAAGCCACATGAGCTGCATCAATCGCACGTGAGACATGCTTGATAACCGTCAGTGGGTTGGCGATGGTACCTGTTTGATCGCTTATGGCGAGGCCGATACGTTTTTCACCATGATCAACTGCGAGAACTCTCATTGAGTTTCCACAGTGATGTTGAACGGAATCAGAGGTAACCAAGGCCACCAATCGGGTGTGAGTTGAATTTCGGGGCTATATCCCAGATTGTCTTCAAGCTGTGCCTGTGCATTAGCCAAGTTTCGACCTTTCACCAAAGAAAGAATTTTCCCTGAATCCACTTGTTTCTCAAGTTGTCGAGACACACGCACTACCCAGCGAGTTATTCCCTTGCTGTTTGTTTGGTATGAATCCCGAATCTCGAACTTAAGGGTTTTTCCAGTATCTTCAAATCCTTCTGGTTGTGAAGCATTCAGCACAGTTGTGGCTAAATCGTTCAAATCTTCGCCAGATGCATACGATGCTTTGAATTCCACACGCAAATTCAATCTAACCTTGCGGCTTGGTTGCCCGAGTGGAGGATCGTAGGCTTCATCAAGGATCTGCTCTGCTTCCACAGTGTTGGGGAATAATTGATCACCATGGACAAGCATAGCTTCCATTTCCTGTAGTGCCTCAATCTTCAAGTCTTTCAGCAAATCATTTCGCAGACGGATCAAGTCTGCCTCGGTGGCTGCGTCTGACATACGGTCGCGTCCGCCACTGGTTGGTTCTTCATTGGTCACAGCGACCTTTAAGCCAAGGTCACCTTCGATGGCTAAAATGCTTTCTGCTTCAACATTTCCACTAGCCCCGGCACTTTCAGCTTGAGCTGGAACGTCTACAGTGGCTTTGAGACCACCAGGTAACTTGCCCTGTTCAATCGTCAGAAACCGCACGCCAGGCAAACCGATCGAAGTCAGCACTGTTCCAACTGGGATGCTTACCTCCCCCTCAGTAAGATTTCTGAATGTCACCACGCCCTCGGATTTTGTCTGCGGGACCGCTACTTCCCCGGTTGTCAACATTTCCAGATTATCTTCTACAATCACACGCAACTCCCTCGAAGGAATGCTACCTGTGATAAAAACTGCGCTCAAAGATGGATCGGCCTGTACGGGGAAAGTAACTGTTTGGGTTTCCCTCTCAGCCTCGAGTATTATCTGCGCGCGTGGGATAAATAGTGACGCTATAGCCATTACGGCCAGGACACCAAGCATAAAGGCACCTATTCGTACTATTGGATAGTTACGCCATGCTTTTTCCCTTGCACGTACTTGCTTCTGTATCTCGCGCAGGTCCTGACGAGGTTTATGCCATTCCCGTTTACTCCCCAAATCGCGTTCAGGCCATGGACTACGTTGTGCTTCACCAGTAGAGTAAAACACTGGGATGTCCTGTGCCTGTGCCTCGCGACGGATATTATGATATCGGGTAACCAATCCCAACTGAGCGCCAAGCGAGGCTGCGTGACGTTGTAAGACCTTCAAATCAAGCGGGCGCAATGCAATTCGCTCTGATTTGGGCCATACCAACAAAATACGCGGTGTCTTCGCCCACGACATCCTGTCGCGAACAGAGATCAAATCATCATGTGATTCAAGCGGAATCAGTTGGGTTTTCATAGTTCCCCCGAATTATAACGTGTTGTAGTAGGGGCGAAGCATGCTTCACCCCTACAAAATCATTTTATCTTTTCTTTGATCCATTTCGACACAGAAGCAAGCGCCTCACCAAGTTTGCCCACATCTTTTCCCCCACCAAATGCCAGATGTGGTGCCCCACCACCCCCTGCGCCCAGTTGACGGGAGATGTGACCGACCAGATCGCCAGCTTTGACGCCTTTCTTGATCAGATCTTGTGTTACACAGGCCATAACGACAACATTATTATCGTCAGGAGATGCAATCACACAGACACCGTTTTTTACGTATTTTTCCCGGAAAGTGTCGGCTAGTTTGCCGAGGGCGTCTTTATCCAGACTGGGTATTTCGAGCGCTAGCAAGTTTATGCCGTTGACCTGACCCACATTAGCAAGTTGCTGGTCGAAAGTTGACATAGCTGATCCAGAACGAAGGGATACCAATTCTTTCTTGAGGTCAGCTACTTCTGCTTGCAAACTATCCACCTTTTGTGGAACGTCATCAAGGGAAGATTTTAAAGCACTGGCAGTATGCTTCAAGGTTTTGAAACGGCGTGCGATCAACTCGTAGGCGCCACGGCCGGTGATGGCCTCGATGCGGCGGATGCCGGCCGCTGCCGAGCCCTCGCTGGTGATCAGAAATGCACCTACATCAGACGTACGTTCGAGGTGCGTACCACCGCACAGTTCGTAAGAGTATTTCCCGTTTTCATCATCGGAAAGGATCGTCAGAGTACGCACGGTTTCGCCATATTTTTCACCAAACAGCGCCATTGCACCTTCGGCAATCGCTTCATCGCGCGATTTTTCCTTTGGCTGCACAGACATATCGGCAGCAACTGCATCATTGACGATCTTCTCTACCCGTTCGAGTTGCTCTGGTGTCATCGCATCGGGGTGCGAAAAATCGAAGCGCAAGCGGTCAGGCGCAACCAATGAGCCAGCCTGGCGCGCAGATTCGCCCAGCACTTGATGAAGTGCGTTGTGCATCAGATGTGTGGCGGTGTGGTTACGCATGATGTCACGCCGGCGTTGCATGTCTACTTCTGCGATGGCCTGATCGCCGACTTTGGGATGGCCGAACAGCACTTCGCCTTCGTGCACGATCACGCCCGCGGAGGGTTTGTGCATCTCCTGGACTTCGATTTCCCAGGCTTCGACCTCACCCCCGCCCCCTCTCCTCGAAGGAGAGGGGAGAGAGCGAATATAACCAGTATCTGAAACCTGACCGCCGGATTCGATGTAGAAACCAGTTTTTGGAATAACTACTGCCACGCAGTCGCCTAGACTGGCTTCGGTGATGGCTTTCCCATCAGCGATCAGAGCTAATAGTTCACCCTCGACCCGGGTGCTTTCGTGTGGACCATATTCCACACCATCAGAGCCGAGCTTTTTGTCGGCCTGCAGCGCTTTGAGCACACCCGCGTAGAATTCGGCCTGCTCGCCTTCGAGCGGACCCATGGCTTTTCCGCCACCGGATGCAAGGCGGTGTTCATCCATCGCGGCGCGGAAGCCGGCTTCGTCTACGCCCAGGTCTTGTTCCTGAGCGATGTCACGTGCGATCTCGAAGGGCAGGCCGTAGGTGGCATACAAGTCAAAAGCTTTGTGCCCGTCAAGGATACGGTTTTTGCCGGAATCAAGGTTATCGAGAAGAGTCTGTAAATGGGCGGTACCAGTTTCGACTGTGCGTGCGAAGCGGATTTCTTCCCTCGTTAGATTATCGAGAATAGTGGCTTTATTCTTTTCCAGTTCGGGGTAGAAGTCTTCATAGGTCTCGATCACGGCCTTGGCCACTTTCGCCAAGAATGGTTCGGTGAGATTAACCTTGGAACCAAAGCGGGCAGCGCGACGGATGATCATACGGCAAACGTAGTTGCGCCCCATGTTGCCGGGTACGACGCCATCGGCAATCAGGAAAGCTGCCGTGCGGGCGTGATCGCAGATGACGCGGTAGGGCGTGAAATCGGCCAGCATCTCTTTTTCGGAATGACCGGTAAGCTCGCGCAGTACAAGCAGCGTTTTTTCAAACAGGTCGGTAAGGTAGTTTGAATTAACATCCTGCAGCACGGAGACGATACGTTCAAAACCCATGCCGGTATCCACGTGGGTAGCAGGTAGGGGCTCAAGCTTCGAAGGGCCAAGCCGGTTGTACTGGATGAAGACCAGGTTCCACAGTTCCAGGAAGCGGGTGCAGTCACCGTTGACCCCGCAGACGTGGCCCTTAACGTCTTTCTTATCGCAGTATTTTTCGCCGCGGTCGAGATGGACTTCGGAACACGGCCCACAGGGACCGGTTTCGGCCATTTCCCAGAAGTTATCTTCGCGACCGAAGTACAGCACGCGCTCCGGAGTCATCCCATCCTGCCCCTTCCAGTAGTCGGCCGCTTCTTCATCCGTAGGGACATCGCCCACGTCATCTTTGAAGACGGTGGCCCACAAGTGCTCTTTGGGCAAACCCCAGACATCGGTGAGCAGTTGCCAGGCCCATGCGATGGCTTCTTTTTTATAGTAATCACCGAAGGACCAGTTGCCGAGCATCTCGAAGAAGGTGTGATGGGTATCATCGCGGCCCACGTCTTCGAGGTCGTTGTGCTTGCCAGCTACGCGCATTACCTTTTGCGAGTTAGCAGCGCGCGTGTAGGGACGCTTATCGGTGCCGACGAAGACGTCCTTGAACTGCACCATACCAGCGTTGGTAAACAATAAAGTAGCGTCCCCACCTGGGACAAGCGAAGAGGAGGGCACAAAGGTGTGTGCCTGCTCAACGAAGAAGTCAATATAATTTTGGCGAATTTCTGTACCGGTCAGTTTTTTGGGGCTCATGCATGCTCCGAATTTAAGGATGGGGGCAATTATACCAATGAAGATAGGAAAGCAGTATTTGCAATTCAATCCCCCTGAGAAAAGTCAATTATTCGGGGAGAAGATGGGATAATTTTTCCAGCAGCGCAGGGATGCTTTTGGTAGCGGCGAGATAGATATTGTCCATTTTTACTTCACCGTATTCATGCGCCAAAATATTTCGCTTACCAATAATCTGCGCCCACTCGATATCAGGATGTTCTTCCTGGAATGCTTTTGAAACATGATTCGCCGCTTTACCAACAATCAAGAGCAACCGCTCCACTGCATAGCGGAGGGTCTTGTTATTGACAAATTTTGTGTGTGGAGTATCGCCAATGATCTCTGTAATTTCCAGAGCGTATTTTCGCATATCCCACAAATACGACAAGTCCCTGCTATCAGACGGCATATACTACCTGCGCAGTTTTCAAGATTTCCTGCTTGCGGAAGGGGTTTTCCAAAGTATCTTTTTCGATAACATCAACAGGGCGGTGGAAGATTTCTTCTAAATCCAATTGCATTTGCACAAGGTCAAACAGGCTGATTCTGGCATCCTTTGAAAAGGTCACCAACACATCCACATCACTATCGGGATGAAAATCTTCGTGCAAAACCGATCCGAACAACGACAATTCCTCTACCTTCCATTGAAGGCAGAATTCGGCGATTTCCTTGCGCGAGATGCGGATTTTGGTCTTTACCATAGGTTTATCCGAGAAATTTGTAATACGTCATACCCTCTAAGACACTTTGTAGTAGTATCGAAACTACAAACAGGAGGATTGTATGCACAAAGAAACCAGGGAAGAATCGAGGGTAAGGCTCAAGCTTATCGTACTTGAACATGCAAATCATTTCGGTGTCACAGAGGCCTGCAGGGAATTCAACGTTCCTCGTTCAACATTTTACCGTTGGAAACAGAAATACGATAAAGAAGGGCGATCTGGTTTGTATAGAAAAAAGCCCGTCGCTATTACTTATCCAGGCAAGACATCTCCTGAGGTTGTTGAGAAAATCCTGGAAATCTGGGCTGAGTATCAGATAGGAGCTTTACGGATTAAGTATTACCTGGAACGCTATCACGGGATCAAGGTTTCAGAATCCACAGTGACCAGAGTTTTGAAAGCCCACGGAGCAAGCCGGTTGCCAAAGACTGCTCCCAGACGTGCACTTCACACCAAACGGTATGCTAAAAAGGTTCCAGGGCACCATGTTCAGGTAGATGTAAAGTTCTTGCAGCTCAAAGATAAAGAGGGAAATGCAGTGAAACGGTATCAATATACAGCGATAGATGATGCTACGCGTATTCGGGCATTGCAGATCTTTCCGAAACATAACCAGGATTGTGCGATCAAGTTCATGGACTACGTGATAGAAAAGTTTCCTTTCCGGATCAGCACGGTCAGAACTGATCGGGGCCATGAGTTTCAAGCCCGTTTTCACTGGCATGTCGAAGATCAGGGAATACAACATGTGTATATAAAACCGCGGACACCGCAGCTTAATGGCAAAGTAGAACGTTCACACAGAACAGATCAGACAGAGTTCTATCAACTACTGACCTACATGGATGATGTTGACCTAAATGCTAAGCTTGAGGCCTGGGAAAACTTTTATAATTATGGTCGCCCTCATATTTCCCTTGACGGGAAAACACCTTATGAAGTTATGAGAGCTCTACTAAAATAGATGGAAATATGTCCCACAGGGTCTGACGTAAAATATAAGGGCAGGGATTGTTTCCATTGAAAGGATCAGGATGGGGACACCGGTATAGAAGGAAACCAGTAATTAAAGTAAAGGGTTTAGGAAAATGCCAGTGAGCATATAACGAGACTGTCGAAAAACCGATTTTTGGGAGAGCCTTCCCCGTTCAAGGTCCC
>CAZCPP010000108.1:0-11169 GCA_964500655.1 uncultured Anaerolineaceae bacterium
ACCACAGGTGGTTCATGCCATCCCATCAATCCCTAAAAAGGGCAAAGTCCAGAACCATTATAATGTGTCCCATCATGTCTGACCTCTTCGACCACGCCATGCATGAGCGCATGCAATCCGAAGCGCCACTGGCAGCTCGTATGCGCCCGCGAACGTTAGAAGAATTTGTTGGGCAGGAGCATATTGTTGGCGAAGGCAAGCTGCTACGCCGTGCAATCGAAGCCGACAAGCTTTTCTCATCTATTATCTTGTGGGGTCCACCCGGCACCGGCAAGACCACATTGGCACAAATTATCGCCAACCGCACGCGGAGTCACTTTGTAACCATCTCGGCGATTCTGGCTGGCAAAGCTGATCTACGAAAAATCATCGCTGAAACCATCGAACGGCGCCGATTGCACAATATACGCACTATTCTATTTATTGACGAGGTCCATCGCTGGAACAAAGCTCAGCAAGATGCGCTGCTGCCACATGTTGAAACAGGTGTCATCACCTTGATTGGCGCAACCACCGAAAACCCTTACTTCGAAGTCATAGGTGCGCTCATTTCGCGTTCGCGCGTCTTTCAACTAAGATGGCTCAACCAGGATGAGACCGGCATTCTGCTGGATCGCGCTTTAGTGGACAAAGAACGCGGCTACGGGGTTCGCCGCATCAAACTGCACCCTGCGGCCCGTTCTCATTTTAGCGAGGTAGCCGGTGGCGACGCACGCAACGCGTTAAACGCGCTCGAACTGGCTGTCGAATCCACGCCACCAGATAAAAAGGGTTTTATCCACATCACATTAGACGTGGCTCAGGAATCCATCCAGCGCCGGGCTGTACTCTATGACAAAGATGGCGATTCACATTACGACACCATCTCGGCCTTCATCAAGTCGGTCCGCGGCTCTGATCCCGATGCAGCGCTCTACTGGCTGGCCAAAATGCTCTACGCTGGAGAAGATCCACGCTTTATCTTACGCCGCCTGATCATCTTGGCTGGAGAAGATATTGGCTTGGCTGATCCGATGGGGTTGGTAGTCGCCAATTCCGCTGCGCAGGCCTTCGACTTTATCGGCCTACCGGAAGGTGTCTATCCCATCGTCGAAGCGACCCTATACCTCGCTACCGCGCCCAAGTCCAACAGCACCGGAGCCTATTTCAAGGCCATGAAGAAATTACAGGACAATGGGCAGGTCTCTGTACCAAGGCACCTGCAAGATGGTAACCGAGACGCAGCAGCTCTGGGTCATGGCAAAGACTATGTCTATCCGCATGAGTTTGAAGGTCATCACACGCCACAGCAATATCTTCCCAAGCGTTTACTGGGTACATACTTCTACCAGCCGTCCGATGAAGGTTACGAATCACAAGTCTCAGCTAGGCTGGAGATGTGGCGCGAAGCACAACGTAAGGCACTTGGAATTAAGCAGCACGAGGATTTACCTGAATTATCACAGGATGATATTAACGCTCTGAAAAAAAGTATTAAATAGTGATTTTACAAACTATCGGGATATAAATATAAATGAAGAAACTCACTTCCTTCCTCAAGAACATTCAATTCACAGAAAAAAGCGTTCCGTGGATACTTCTTGCGGTTTGTATATTGGCATATGGGCTACTTATCCCTAAACTTGGCTATTTTCAAGACGACTGGAATTTTATTTTCAATTATTATTCTTTTGGAGATGAGGGGCTGAATGAATTTCTCCAATACGATGGACGCCCTTATGCCGCCTGGATTTTCAATATTGGATTTAAACTTCTTAGCTTCACTCCACTAAACTGGCATATACTCGAATTGATGCTCAGATGGGCTACCGGATATTTCTTGTGGCTCACCTTTCAAGCTATTTGGCCAAATCTCAAACTGCAAACACTAAGTGTTTCAATACTTTTTATTTTATACCCATTCTTTACTTTGCAACCACTAGCCGTAACATACACAATTCATTGGACTGGGTATTTGTTTTATTGCATATCTATCTATTTCATGCTGAAAACTAACAATAAAAATTTCTGGCTTTTCACAGGATTAAGTCTTCTTTCTCAGATTATTCACTTATTTACAATTGAATACTACGCTGGAATCGATCTCATTAGGCCGATATTGCTTTGGCTAGCATTCAGCAATAAAGAGGAAAGTAACAAACAAAAAATTCTGGCTAAAACTTTTTATCAGTGGCTACCTTATTTATTTATCTCTGTCGCCTATTTTATCTGGCGAGGATTTATTTACCAATCCCCAGATATAGCTCGCAGCACTGCAGCTGGATTGAATGGACTTTTGGAAACTCCAATTAAAACAATTGCTTATTCCCTCGCAAATTTGATTCCTGATATCATTTTGATATTATTTGCATCTTGGTACAAAATCCTTGAACCCCGGATGTTTAACTTTAGTGTTTCACCAAACATAATTATCTTTTCTATCAGAATATTTTGTTTTTCAATAATCTATATTATTCTAAATAAATTCCGCTCTGAAAAATCTTCAAATAATAAATCACCCATCTATTTAAAGCAGTTTTTTACCGTTGGGATTGCAGGATTGCTTGCCGGTCTTTTACCAGTGTACGGAGCTGGTTACATAATTCACACAAAGCTTTTCCCATGGAACACCCGTTTTGGTCTGGCGTCTCTTTTCGGTTCAGCACTGATAATATATTCTTTATTAGAGTTTTTGATAACCTCTCGAAAAGTCAGGAACTTCACAATGGCTCTTTTGGCTGGATTGCTAATTGGTTGGCATTTACAATACACTAACGATTTCAGATGGGCCTGGGATAAGCAAGTAAATTTTTACCGGCAACTAATTTTGAGAGCTCCTGAAATTAAACCTAAGACAGCAATATTGTCTGAAGAAGAATTTTTTTCATTTATGGGGGATTATCCAACAGCGTATGGGATCAATCTTTTATATACCCCACAAGGGGGTAATTTCGGTAGAGAACGCATAGTTAACTATTGGTTCATTCCACTCGCAGAATTTTACACAACATTTGACGAGTATCTTAATGGCAGACCATTCTCAACAACTAGAGCCGGCACAAGTTTTGAGGGCGAATCAAATGGATCCATAGTCGTTTCCTTCGATCCAGAGTTGGGGCGCTGCTTATGGGTAATTCGGCCAGATTATGCCCAATCAAAAACATTCTCTCAGAATATGCGACGTTTGGCCTCCATTTCTTTTATTGACCGCATAGAAAATTCTCCACATAATCCTAACAGTTTTTTACATAAATATCTCTATACTAATCCTGAACAAGATTGGTGTTACTACTATCAAATGGCTGACCTTGCCAATCAATTCGAAAAATGGGATGAGGTGGTAAATTTCTGGGAGACGGCTAATCAAAATGGATTGAATCCTGACAATGGCTTCGAGTATCTACCATTTATTGAAGCGTATGCCCACACAGGGGATTGGGATACAGCAAAAAAGATGACTCTTACATCACAAAAGACAATGAAAGGCATCGATCCTTTACTTTGTCATATATGGAACGAGTTAGAGCGCGATACACCAGCCTCGATTGATAAGGAAAATGCATTTGTTTCTGTTATTGAAGATTTGAAATGTGAGTAGATTCATAGAACCAAAATTTCCACAATACTTAAATGGCTTCACCCCACTATTTGCAAGTCTTTATTTTTTTTTCACTGGATTAGCTTTCTTCCTTCCAAGCTGATCCAACACATCCAATAAACGCGCTGTCCAATCAGGTTCGCGACCAAATGTCAGCCAGTAGGCATTTTTCCCGCCGCGGATAGCAGGCCCAAGGTCCTGGAGATGACGCGGTGAACTCTCCTCGGGGATGGTAGGATAACGAAGCAAGATTTGTCCATTTTCCATACTGATGGAAGCCAATCCAATTTTTTCAGCCCGAAGTTTGATCCGCATTTGATAAAGTAGATTTTGAACAGTTTCAGGGAGTAAGCCAAAGCGGTCATTAAACTCAGATGCAATCGCATCGATTTCACTTTCGTCACGCAGATCGGCAATGCGACGGTACAGACGCAGGCGGAAATCCTGATCGGGGATATAGTCAGCTGGAATCCCTGCTGCAAGCGGCAAATCTACATTTACTGGCATGGCAAGCGGCAAATTCATTGCATCGAACTTTAAAGGGGATGCAGGTAGGTGCGTCCCAGCTTCCGAACGGATTCGCCGAATTGAATCGGCCAATAGGCGCGTGTAAAGATGGAAACCTACAGCAGCAATATATCCGTGTTGTCGAGTTCCAAGAAGATCGCCCGCACCACGAATTTCAAGATCACGCATTGCTATCGAATATCCAGAACCGAGTTGGGTATTCTCAGCGAGAACTTCTAGACGCTGCTGCCCCTCGATGGTGGGTGGTAGCTTACGATGCCGGAAAAAGTATGCATATGCCCGCATAGCTCCTCGACCGACACGCCCACGCAATTGGTAAAGCTGAGCCAGTCCAAAAGTATCAGCCCGATCTACAATTAGAGTGTTTGCATTGGGTATATCGAGGCCGGATTCAATGATAGAAGTCGATAGCAGAACATCGATCTGACTTGTTGTGAATTGTCTCATCACACTCGCCAACTGCTTCTCTGGCATCTGACCATGCCCAATGCCAATTCTTGCCTCCGGAACAAGGTTTTCGATATGGGCGCGCATCGCATCAATTGTATGGACACGATTGTGGACAAAGAAGATTTGACCACCACGTTCCAGCTCACGCAGAATGGCTTGCCGCACCAGCTTTGGCGTGTATGGCCCAACATGTGTTACGATCGGTAAGCGTTCTTCTGGCGGAGTGTTCAGATTTGAAATATCGCGGACTCCAGTTAGAGCCATATAAAGTGTGCGTGGGATAGGTGTGGCAGTGAGAGTAAGTACATCAACTTCAGTTCGCAGTCTCTTAAGATGCTCTTTATGTGCCACACCGAAACGCTGTTCTTCGTCCACAATTACTAGACCTAAATCCTTGAATTGCACATCTGCCGAGATCAGCCGGTGCGTCCCAATAACGATGTCAACTTCACCAAGTGACAATCCAATCAAAATATCATTCTGCTCACGATGCGTTCGAAAACGCGAAAGCATCTCAACCTTAACTGGAAATGCAGCCAAGCGCTGGCAAAATGTTTCATAATGTTGCTGGGCTAATACTGTAGTTGGAACCATCATAGCCACCTGTTTCCCGTCCATTACTGCCTTAAATGAGGCGCGTAATGCAACTTCGGTCTTGCCATATCCCACATCACCACAGAGCAAACGATCCATAGGGCGAACGCGCTCCATATCCTGTTTGATATGATTGATTGCATTTGCCTGGTCTTCAGTTTCTACATACGGAAAAGAATCTTCGAGCTCCTTCTGCCAGGTAGTATCTTCCGAAAACGCGTGCCCCAACACTATTTGTCGACGTGCGTACAAACCAAGTAATTCTTCAGCCACTCTTTGCACAGCTCGTTTTACCCGGCTTCTTGACTCGTGCCAACCTTGACCGCCAAGACCATCTATAGAAGGAGTACCGCCATCGGGCCCTATGTATCGAGTTAGTCGATCGGCCTGGTGCACAGGAACGTATAGCAAATCGCCCCCTTGATATTCCACCGTTAAAAACTCTCGTTCTTGTCCGTCTAACTGCCTTTGAACGAGACCGTTAAACTGGCCGATCCCATGATCAATATGGACAACATAATCACCCTCAAGTAGATCGGCATACAGCGCTTCCGGTGCTTCCGCAATTTGTCGTTGACGCAAACGAGGCTGCGGACGTTCCCAGCCAAAGATTTCGGAATCGGTGATGAGGTGTATGGGTACATTTTCATCTTGAATTACAAAGCCTTCAGAAAGAGAGGTTTCGATAAATTTCGGGTTACTATTATCAACCGACTCTCGCTTCTCAATCCAAAGTTCCTGTAACCGCGGAGATTGTCGAGAAACTATCAGCACTTGATCGTCTTTATCAACCAATCCACTCAAATATTCTATGAATGGTTTTAGCCTGCCTCCAAAGCGTTCGTCGTGTTTGAAAAATGCAGCCAAATCACCACCCTCTGAAAGTTGGTCACTGATGGTTGATGTTGAGTATCCTAACTCTAGCCAGGAACGTAACTGGAATGAATCCTCAAGTTCGGACCAAGTTAGGTAAGGGGTTGGAAAATCATTCGCCAGCAAATTCTCTGCAATGCTTTCCTGTCGGAATTTGAGGGCTTGTTCCTCCACATTGTTTACGACGGCTGCTACCATTGATATATCGTCAATTAGAATTAACGTTTTCTTTGGAAGATAATCCAACATTGTTGACGGAGTGTTGTGTAAGAGTGGAATATGAAATTCCGAATAATGTTCAGGTTGGTCTGGTTGATTTAATAAGTATGGAGAGTCAGGCCGCAAGAATTCACGAGCAGGGGTAATCAGTAAAGAATCTAGCTTTTCAATTGTACGTTGAGAGGCCGGATCAAAACGACGAATAGTCTCGATCTCATCGCCAAAGAAATCCAAACGATCTGGATATGATTCAATCGGTGGCCAGACATCCAACAAGCCACCACGATGAGAGAATTGGCCGGGTTCCAGCACGGTATTCACCCGCTGATAGCCAATCCTCGCCCATGAACGCAGTAAGGTATCTGGTTGATAAGACTGTCCAACAGATATTTGCTTACAAGCTTTGAGAAAATCGCGGCGGGGTAAGGTGCGAGTCATCAATGAACGTGCGGAGGTAACGATAATTGGAGGTTTTTCTGGCTTCTCCGAAAATGGTAAATGATATTGAGACAACCCTGTAAGAGCTAGCAAGCGCTCACGACGTGTAGCAACACCCCAGGAAGCTTGCTCATAAAAAAGTGGGTTCGGCTCAGCAAAATGATACCTTGGTACATCCGCTGCCCAATAGCCCAATTCGTCATGCAGACTCAAGGCATTATCTGCGCGATCTGTAACCAGTAAAATAGTCCATTCTAGGTTAGCATGTAATGCAACCAGAAGCGGAAGACGTACCGCACGAGGCAATCCCAAGCCAGGCAGAATGCTCCCATCTTGCAAGCGTTGCGCTAAATTATTATATTCAGGTAAGGACTGAATACTTGTGATCAATAATTGCATTTCGGGCCAACTGGATTTTTCACTTACAAATCCTGAATATTTCCATTGTACTTATTCATCGCAGCGTCTAAATTTTCACTGACAAGTGTCAAAATAGCCTTGGCAGCGTGATCGAGGACTTCAGACAACAAAATCAAATCTGCTTTTGCAAAGTTTTGTAATACATAGGCAGCGGGATCCATACGACCGGGTGGCCTTCCGATACCTATACGCAGTCGGCGAAAGTCTTTGGTGCCTAGGCGCTCAATGGTGGAAGCAACACCTTTTTGTCCACCAGGACCTCCACCTGGACGGATACGGATAGCGCCAAGTGGAAGATCAAGGTCATCATGAGCAACAATCACATTTTCTAGCTGCAACTTATAGAATCGTGCCAGACTTTGAATAGACTGACCAGACAGGTTCATAAAGGTCTGTGGTTTGGCGAGCATCAATTTATTATCTTCATATCTGGTAGATGCCACCAAAGCTTTAGCCTGCATGCGATTCATACGTGCATCTAACCGTATAGATAATCTATCAATTAGCATGAAACCAACATTATGACGGCTGTCTTTATATTCTCGGCCAGGATTTCCAAGCCCAACGATTAGGTAAGTATTATCAGGCATAAAATGCATTAGTTATTCGCGCCGCAACCGTAAAATAAATCCAATACTAAAGATAGCCAGTAATGCAATAAGGGCCCCCTCCCCAAGAGCATTTGTGATGGATGATATCCCCAATCCCGCTGGATTAGCAGCAAGGCTGGTCGGAGTAGGGAGAGAGAGTGTAACGGTAGCAGGGGCAGTTAAGATCAGTTGCGCGGTTGGAGGCGCAAATTGAGAGATCGGTGTAACCGTTGGTGCAGGAGTTGGAGTTGGGATTGGTGTTTAGTTCCGCGCCCGTATTCCAGAGACAATTATTTGTCGTGTAGATCAATCTAAAATAATTAAAATAAAAAAAAAATCATAGTCACCATCTGTTAGAGTTGTTGTATCCCATGTACCCAACTCACTCTCAAAAACAGGCGATGAACTGGTATGCAGAATGAACCATGTTTGGGTTGGATCGTTATTGTAGGCGAATGAAAGTTCGTAATATGAAAACCCCAACACTGTCACATTGCCATTTAAGGCAACCAGACCTTGAACCACTTCCCCGTCACCAGGGGAGGAAATTATCAGTTCAGAATCATCCTGAGCAAAGACAGGACCAGATGGTAATAAGAGATATATGATTAGAATTAAGAAGAAACGCTTCATGGCAATCAATAAGTTTAACATGATTGAGAAGTAAATTCCAATTCGCAGACAAGTATTCTCGATTACTTACGCACCTTAAGAAAATGGTAGTTGCGAATATCGATTTTATGGTAAACTCAACAGAGTTTAATCAAGTTCAAGGAGAGTCCTTGCAATGAGCAAATCGCGTGCTGATCAAATGGTAGAACGCTTGCAAAATATGCAAGCCGCCGCCCCCGACATCGAAGCATCTGCCATCGTTTCGGTTGATGGGCTAATTATGGCTTCAGCGCTGCAACAGGGCATAGAGGAGGATCGCGTGTCGGCAATGTCAGCTGCTATGCTCAGTTTGGGCGAGCGCATTTCCGATGAATTGGGACGTGAAGGATTGGAGCAAGTCTACATTAAAGGCGACGAGGGCTCTATTGTATTGACTTCAGTTGGCGAAGAGGCCGTCTTGACTGCCATGGCCCGCCAAGAAGCCAAATTAGGATTGATCTTTCTTGAAATGCGTCGTGCAGCAGAGGACATTATCAAGTTGGTCGGATGAAGCAGCAAAAATTCCCTTCCAATTACAGACCGCAACTCCCAACGGGGAGGGCTCAACAGCCCTCCCCGTTTCTCTTAATATCTCTATCATAAATATGGGTTGCGTTTTGAAGATAACGTCAAAACCCATTATGAAGAAGTTTACATTGAGGTGCGTATGAATCCAAAATATATCTTTTTTACCGGCGGTGTGGTTTCTTCAGTTGGCAAAGGCGTAACTGCAGCTGCATTGGGCTTACTTCTTAAAGAACGCGGATTCAAAGTTGCTGTGCAAAAACTTGATCCATATATCAACGTTGATCCTGGTACTATGAGCCCTTACCAACACGGTGAAGTATATGTACTAGACGACGGTGCAGAAACTGATTTGGACTTAGGTCATTACGAACGCTTTATTGATATACGATTGGGGTGCGTCAGTAATTTCACTGCTGGGCAGGTTTATGCAGAAGTTATCAGAAAGGAACGTCATGGCGATTATCTAGGTGGCACCATCCAAGTAATCCCGCATATCACAAACGAGATCAAACGACGAATCGGGCTGGTTGCGAAAGAAACTGGAGCCGCGATTGTCTTGGTAGAGATAGGTGGCACTGTCGGGGATATTGAGTCTCAGCCTTTTATGGAATCCCTGCGGCAAATGCGAAATGAAGTAGGGCGTGAGAACGTCTTTTTCATCCACGATACAAGGCTACCCAGAATTGGCGCTACTGGTGAAATCAAAACCAAACCCACCCAACATTCCGTTGCTGCCTTACGGTCGATCGGTATTTCACCCAATATGATTATCGCGCGTTGCGACTATCCAATAGAAGATGGCATTTGTGACAAAATCGCATTATTTTGTGACGTGGAAAAAGAAGCGGTTGTTCCAATGGTAACAACTGATGTGCTCTACGAAGTTCCCCTCTTGGTTGAAGAAGCAGGTGTAGCTGATTATGTAGTAAAAAGCATGAATCTGAAAACCACCAAAAAACCAAATTGGAAATCTTGGAAAAAATTTATAGAGGCTGTTCGCACACCCAAGCCAACCCTCAAGATTGCACTAGTTGGCAAGTATGTAGAATTCCACGACGCCTATATGTCTGTGCGGGAGGCGTTAAACCATGCAGCCTTGGCACAAGGAGTAGAAGTTGAAATCAACTGGGTGCACTCAGTCGATCTTGAAAAGAATAAGGGTTGGGAAATTATCAATAATGTCGATGGTGTTCTGGTACCAGGTGGATTTGGTTCACGCGGAATTGAGGGCAAAATTATGGTTGCTCGTTATGCGCGAGAGAAAAAGGTGCCATATTTAGGACTGTGTCTTGGTATGCAAGTTATGTGTATCGATTTTGCCCGTAACGTGCTTGACTATGAGGATGCGAACTCATCAGAGTTTGATCGCGGGACGGAAGCACCTGTCATCGATTTGATGCTGGAACAACGGGCCATCACTGATATGGGGGGGACTATGCGTCTCGGCCTGTATCCATGCCTGCTTCAAAAAGGGACGAAGGCTGCCGTATCTTACGGTGTAAACAGTGTAGACGAACGGCACCGGCATCGATTTGAGTTTAACAACAATTTCAAAGCTGAGTTTGAGAAAGCCGGCATGACATTCTCAGGTATGTCCCCTGATGGTAAATTGGTGGAAATCGCCGAGATTAATGATCACCCTTATATGGTTGCCAGCCAGTTCCATCCAGAGTTTTTATCTCGACCGATGAAACCGCATCCAATGTTTGTTGGCTTCATTAAAGCTGCGAAGGAACATAAGAAAATTGCCAAATAAACAATTATTATTGTACGGCTTTTCTGAGAATCTCAACTTTTGATCTGTCACCCTGAGAATTAACTTCCTGGAGTAAGTCTGACCAAGTAAACACCACCACACCATCTAGATCAGATTCCTTTACTGCATCTACTGCATCGCGAAATTCATCTACCCCAAGAGTAGTTGAACGTTTGCCCGACGCATAAATATCTTCCAAATAAAGTGGTGTGGTTTGAATCGTACAAAATGTCTTTCGCCCAGATCTCTTTTTTACTTCCATACCCACCTTAGGAATCCAGCTCGTAGGTTGTCTTAATATTTGATGGTATGTCATTACCTCAAAAACATCAACAACACTTACAAGCGATTCAATATGCTGACCAAAAACTTTTTCTCGTGCATTATCAAAGTCTTGTCTTCGGAAGGGAAGTGTATTCAGCATGATCTGAATATCCGGTTTTATTGCCCGACACACGTCTCTCACCTGATGAACAACTTTAGTAACTACTAGACTCTACCGGAAATAACGCAAGAGGCGTGTGACAGCAAGGTGAACCTATCTA
>CAZCPP010000109.1:0-11140 GCA_964500655.1 uncultured Anaerolineaceae bacterium
TTCAAGTCAGTTTACCCAAGTTTACACCTTTCAACACTATTGAGGGAGACTACCACCATTTGTGATGACTGGAAAAAATATGTGGAGCTTTCTCCAAGCGTTTCTGAATAAGGAGTGGAATTCATTTGATATATATGTCATAATTTGACATATATCCGTTCTATACTACAGACAGAGAGCGACACATGACCACAACCAGTACCACTGCCACCCGCCTGATCACCCTGATCACGCTGCTGCAACGCCAGCCCAACCAGAAGGCCGCCGCCTTGGCTGAGAAGCTGGGCGTTTCCGTCCGCACGCTGCACCGTTACTTCGGCATGCTGGACGAGATGGGTATTCCCATATACGCCGAGCGCGGTCCCTACGGCGGCTTTTCGCTGGTGCGCGGCTACAAGCTCCCACCGCTGGTCTTCACCCCTGAAGAAGCGGTCGCCATCCATCTGGGCACCAGTTTGGTTGGCAAGATGTGGGGCCAGCTGTATCAGGAACCTGCGCAAGGCGCCATGGCCAAGCTGGAAAACGTGCTGCCCGATGAGCAACGGGAGGAGATCGCCTGGGCGCGCCGTACTCTGGTGGCCACCGACATGCACCGCGTCGATCCGTCGGTACAGGCGCCACATCTAGAAAAACTGCGCCGGGCCGCACGCGAACACCGCCAGGTTGAGATGGGCTATCAGAGCACATCCAAAGCCAAACCGACGCAGCGTCAGGTGAATCCCTATGCGCTGGTGCACCGCAGCGGCTGGTGGTACCTGGTGGCCTATTGTCACCTGCGCCAGGACATGCGCACCTTTCGCGTGGATCGCATCCAGGGATTGGAGCTGTTGAGCCTGACGTTCCAAGCACCGGATGACTTTGACATCCATGCTTATCTGGGTAGCGAATTTGCAGAGCAGCCGGTAGTTTACGGAAGGTTGCGCTTCACAACCCAGGGAGCGCACATCGCAAAGAGTAATGCCGCGGGTTGGGAATCGTTGCAGGAAAATCCCGACGGCAGCGTGGACGTTGTCCTGGCCGCACCGGACTTACTCTGGCTGGCTTCCATGGCGCTCAGCTTTGCCAACCTGGTGACGGTGCTCGAGCCACCCGAACTGCGCGAGATGGTGCGCGAATGGGCACAGTCTGTTGTAGCTCTCTATAAAGACAAATCTTCATAAAGGAAAAGGAACGGATATGAAACTCAAAACCATACTCATCATTGTAGGATCGATCGTACTCTTGATTGCCATACTCGCAGGAGGCTTCTGGTATATGTCTACCCAGCCGCTGTACCAACCCGGGATGGTAGGGCGTGGCGAGAATCTGAGCGCGCCACTGATTCCCCCATCACAACCCATGGGCTCTGAAACCTGGCTGGTCGAGCCGGGTATCGAGCTGGCTCATTTCGAAATCGGGGAAGGACGCAATGTGCTGGTGATTCACGGTGGGCCGGGACAACCCTTTACACAGCCAGATAGCGCGCTTTCGTTGTTGAGCGACGATTACCGCTTTCATTACTATGACCAGCGCGGCTGTGGCAATTCCACCCGCCCGATCGACCGCTTCGAGTCGCCCAACACCTACGAAAACATGGGCCGCCTCGAGGGTAGCCTGGGCCTGGGCGCCCACATCGCCGATATCGAACGCATCCGACAAATCCTGGGCGACGACCAGCTGATCCTGATCGGCCATTCCTGGGGCGGATTCCTGGCCTCGCTCTACGCAGCAGAATTCCCGGGGAATGTCGAAGCGCTGATCCTGGTATCGCCAGCCAATGTGCTCATCATGCCGCAACCCGAAACCGACAGCGACCTGTTCGCCAGTGTGCGAGCCGAATTGTCGCCAGAAAAGCAGGCCGAGTTCGATGTCTTCATGAAAGATTACTTCGATTTCGGAGGCCTGTTCGACAAATCAGAAGCTGACCTGGTCGCGATGAACGAGCAATTCGGTGAATATTACATTTCGATCATGGATGCAGAACAACTGGCCGAGGAAGCAGCCCTACCCGAGCAAGGACGCCCCGGCGGCTGGATGGTGTGGGCGCAATACATCAGCATGGGCCAGCGCCATGACTACACCCCGGCATTAGAAAATGTAGACGCCCCTGTACTGGTCATACACGGTGCAGACGACCTGCAAAGTGAAGCCACCAGCCGGCTGTACTCGGATGCCTTCCCGAACGCTGAATTTGTTGTCATCCAGAACGCCTCGCACTTCGCTTTTGAACAACAACCCGAGCAATTTGCTCAGATCGTATCTGAATTTCTTGTCAACAACGTAACACCTTAAACTCAAATAGCAAATTCGGAGTGCGGACTTCAGTCCGCTAGAATTTACAGACTAACACTTCGCAAGTAAGCTCAGCACACGAGTCTGCGCTCCAATTTGAAAAGGAGATTTTCAATGAAAAAGCTCGAACTCAAAAAAGACCTGAAAGCCTACTACAAACCCTCCGCGAAGAAAGTGGTGTTCATCAAAGTTCCACGCTTCCAATTCTTAATGATCGACGGAGCCATCGAACCTGGTAAGGCTCCAGGAACATCGCCTCTGTTCCAGGAAAATATGGAAGCCATGTATGGCGCTGCTTACACGCTCAAATTCATGCTCAAAAAGCGGGAGCACGATCCAGTCGATTATCCAGTCATGGCAATTGAGGGCTTGTGGGATGTGCGCGATGGCAATTTCGACATCAACGTCAAAGATAACTGGGATTACACTCTTATGCTCCTGGTCCCCGATTTAATCACACAGGATATATTCAATGAAGCGCTAACCCAGTTGCGAGAGAAGAAGGGCGACAAACCTGGATTCACCCGCCTGCGCCTGGACACCTTCGAAGAAGGTCCCTGCGTGCAGACCATGCACATCGGTCCGTATGCCACAGAACCGGAAACGCTCGAAAGAATGCAAGCATTCATGAGAGAAAATGGTTATCAGGATCTGGTAGGCAGTGGCGGCAAGCACCATGAGATCTACCTGGGTGATCCTCGCCGGGCCGCACCTGAGAAGCTCAAGACCGTTTTACGCCATCCGGTTGCGGCGTAACAGCATGTTGAAAGAATATCGTGGCAGCGTTCCCCCCTGCGGAGTATTCTGCGGGGGCTGCCCGACTTATACCAGAGAAAAGAAGCCCTGCCCCGGCGCAGAAATCAGCGGACGCTGTGAGAGCAAAAACTGCCCCTATTATCTTTGTTGCCAGGAACATAGTGTTGATTTCTGTCATCAATGCGATCAATACCCCTGCAAACGTTTCAAAACCTTTGCTCGCAACTGGAAAAAGTATGGGCAGGACTTTCTTGAAAATCAAGCTATGCTAAAGGAACAAGGCCCTGAAGAATTCTTGAATTACTGGAACGCGAAAGTAAACGACTTTGAAGAAACTACATAAAAGTAAAGGAAAAACAATGGCACTTCAACCTCACACTGGATTTCAATCATATCAAACCCACCACTGTGTCACCGGCTCGATGCGTCATGTATATGCCTTCAATGGCTGCGAGTTCAGCGAAGACCTGCTTCTCGGCCTGGGAGAGGGAGTCGGATTCATGTACTGGCAATCTAAAGGCCAGCCGCCCTTCTTGGGTGGGCGCACATCTCCTAAACCAAGTATGGAAGCAGTCGCAGGAGAACGCACCGGGGTTCGGATCGAATTGCACACCACTACCAGCCCTCGCAAGGCTCGTCAGACCATGCTTGCCCTGCTGACAGATGGCCAGCCGGTCATGCTGAGGGTCGACATGGGCTTCCTACCCTACTTCGACTTTGGCGGGGAGGAATTCCACTTTGGCGGCCACGATATCGTCGCCTGTGGATACGAAGCTGAGACAGAAAAGGTATTGGTTGCAGATAGAGACGGCCTGCACCCGGTCTCGCTAGCAGACTTGGAGAAGGCGCGCGGCTCGACCTTCAAGCCCTTCCCACCCAAAAACCGCTGGGTAACCTTCGATTTCAGCGGATTCCATACTCCTACCGCAGATGAGACCCGCCGGGCAATCGCCAACCAGGCAACCCAGATGCTCAACCCGCCGATCAGAAACATGGGCGTCAAGGGCATCCGCACGACAGCCGAACGCATCTTGCGCTGGCCCGAGCAGATGAGCGCAGAGGATATCCATTGGGCGTTGTTCAACGCTTACCTGTTCATCAGCGCGGAAGGCGGCTCTGGGGGCGGCATCTTCCGCTATATGTTCAGCCGGTTCTTGCAAGAGGCTGCTGTAATCACCAACAATACACGCCTATCCGAAAGCGCCGCCGAATTCAAACGCATCGGTGACGCCTGGGAAGCTTTCTCCGATTGGGCTAAAGATACATCGGAAACATCCGATCCGGCGTCCCACCTTCCCGAGGCCACCGATCCCCTAAATACCATCGCCGACCTAGAGCAAACCGCCTGGGAAAACCTACACAAGATTTGCACGTAAGAGAGATTCCAATGCCAAGACCACACACGAAACCCCAAATTTTGTCTGAAAGCCAGAAAGAACGGCAGGCGCTGGAGAAGTTTTTATCTACATTGACGCCTGAGCAAATGGAACAACCCGGTATGCTGGGAGAATGGTCAGCTAAAGATGTACTCGCCCACCTGTACGAATGGGAGCAAATGGTGCTCAGCTGGCTGGCTGCCGGTCAGCGCGGCGAAACCCCGCCCGTACCTGCTGAGGGCTATAAATGGAATCAATTGCCGGCCTTGAACGAGGAGATCAGGGGTAAGCACATGTCGCGTTCCCTGGATGAAATGCAAAAACTGTATCGAGAATCATACGAGCAGATCATGGACACGATTGATAAACTCTCCGAGGAGGATTTGTTTACCCTCGGGCTTTATCCCTGGATGAACAAAAACACCCTGGCGGCCTACTTTGTATCTTGTACCAGCAGTCACTACCGCTGGGCGCGCAAGGAGATGCGCAAAGGGCAAAAAGCTTTAGCTACATGATGTTGAAGACATGATCCACGTAAATAGTCAGGGTTTGTGAAGCGGCTTTGCCGCTTCACAAACCCTATAAATAACTTCCCCCCTTCGGGAAGGGGGGACAACAGGGGGGATGGGAAATAACATCAATAGATGTTTCTTAATAAATCGGCAATTTATCATCCACTTCCTGGGCCCAGGCGTTGATGCCGCCTTTCAGGTTCTTGACCTTCTTGAACCCGGCCGTAACCAGCAACTCCAGCGCACGCGCGGAACGCGTCCCTGCTTTGCAAAAGACCACCATCTCTTCGGCCGAATCCAGTTCTGACAAACGCGCCGCCAGAGTGCCAAGCGAAATATTGACCGCGCCAGGCAAGGCGGAGATTTCCAATTCGTGTGGTTCGCGTACATCCAGTAATTTGAGATGATTTCCTTTAATGCGATCAGAAAGCTCAGGGGCGGTGATATCCCAATCCGCGCCAGCAGAGCCTTCATCACCATCATGACCGGGAACTCCGCAGAATTCTTCATAATCGATGGGTTCCTTGATGTCCGCATCTGGTCCACACACCCGGCAAGTGGGATTTTTCTTGAGCTTGACAAAATCGTACGACATGTCCAGCGCGTTGTAGAGCAGCAGCTTACCGGTCAGGGGTGAACCGATGTCGAGAAGAACCTTGAGCGCCTCGGTGGCCTGGATGGTTCCGATCGTGCCCGGCAACACGCCCAAAACGCCACCTTCCGCACACGAGGGCACCAGCCCTGGTGGCGGTGGCTCCGGGAAAAGACAGCGATAGCAGGGTCCTTCCCGGGCGTAAAACACGCTGGCCTGCCCGTCAAAGCGGAAGATCGAACCATAAATATTTGGTTTCCCCAAAAAGACCGACACATCATTGGTCAGATAGCGCGTGGGAAAGTTGTCCGTGCCATCGATCAGCACATCGTAATCCTTCGCGATGCGCATGGCATTCTCGGAAGTAAAGGGCTCATTGTAGGTTTCTACCTGTATGTCAGGGTTTAAATCCAGCATACGGTCGCGCGCCGATTCGACCTTGAGTTTGTCTACCGTGCTGGTGCCGTGGATGATTTGTCGCTGCAAATTAGTTGCATCCACCACATCATAATCCACCAACCCTATGTGGCCAATGCCAGCGGCAGCCAAATACAATGCCACTGGCGACCCCAGACCACCGGTACCGATGATCAGCGCTGAGGAGGCTTTGAGTTTTTTCTGTCCTTCCAGGCCAACTTTAGGGATCAAAAGATGACGCGAGTAGCGCAAAATTTCTTCGTGCGAAAGTTCAGGAAGCATTTATCTCTCCGTAGTTCACAACTTGTCGGGCTATAAGCCTGACTTACCTCCAGCGATCGAAGGGATCAACCGCAATGTATCCCCGTCGTTCAAGGGAGTCTCAAGCCCTTGCAGATCCTTGACGTTGTTTTCGCCCAGGAACAGGTTTACAAATGGACGCATCTCATCATCTCCATTAAAAAGATGCTGTTTGAGGGCAGGGAATTGTTCAACAAGAATTTGCACGGCTGTCTCCACTATTATTCTAATAGAAGACTGCTATCTTACACAATAATGCATTTTTCTTTCATGTTATTTTACCTTCGGATCGTTATGCTTATGCGTACTTTTCTAGGAATGAGTGCTGGCATCGATTCTTCTATAGACCTCTGCCATACGGCGACGAGGAAAGTGCCCAGCATGGGGTACACCGCCAGAGCGAGGTGGTTTATTGGCTTTTGCAAGAGATCTTATATAGAAAAATCAATTCCCTCCCAGGCATCATCTCGCGGAGCATGGATATGGTCGTATCCATTGCTATGGCCTTCAATACAGGCTTCCAGCTCCCCCACCCTTTTCATTAGCCCTTTGAGCGTAACACCGAGAATATCTGGCAGCGAGGTATGGTCCAGGTCGGGAGCATGTGTGGGAAGGCTGCGTTTGACGATTTGTCCCGGAACGCCAATCACAACCGCGTTCTCAGGCACCGACCGCACCA
This sequence comes from uncultured Anaerolineaceae bacterium, assembly GCA_964500655.1. Classification (GTDB taxonomy): domain Bacteria; phylum Chloroflexota; class Anaerolineae; order Anaerolineales; family Villigracilaceae; genus JAABUE01. Next base: position 6,904 of record CAZCPP010000109.1, read on the forward strand.
CGACAGCATTGGCACCCACGCGACTATCTGCACCAACGGTGATCGCTCCCAGCACTTTTGCACCCGCACCGATCACAACCCGATCTCCAATGGTGGGGTGACGCTTCTCTTTATTCAAGCTTGTACCACCGAGAGTTACGCCGTGATAAAGGGTAACGTCCGCACCAACCTCGGCAGTCTCACCGATAACCACACCCATGCCATGGTCGATGAAGAAACCAGGTCCAATTATCGCCCCAGGATGAATCTCAATTCCAGTAAACCAGCGTGCAACCTGGGAGAGCCAACGAGCCAGGAAACGAATGTTGTGAACCCATAACCAGTGGGTCATGCGATGGATCCAAACGGCATGCAGACCGGAATAGACCAGCATTACTTCAATCCAAGAACGCGCTGCCGGATCCCGCCCGATGACGGTACGAATATCGTGGTTGATCCTGGAAAGATAGTTACCGATTACCCGGAAGGGCCGAAATACAATTTTTCGAGAAAGTGCTTCTGAAGTCATAGAATTTCCTCTAATTTCTTGTTAGTCGGCTAAATGCTGGTACAACGGAGAAGAGAGATATCGTTCCCCGAAAGACGGGATGATAACCACGATCAGCTTTCCGGCGTTCTCCACCCGATCAGCCACTTGCAGTGCTGCCCAGACAGCTGCTCCCGAGGAGATACCCACTAATAAACCTTCTTGGGTAGCCATCTGGCGCGCATTATTCATCGCATCCTTATCAGAAACGCGGATCACCTCATCATAAGTATCCGTTTTCAGCACCTCTGGTACGAAACCAGCGCCGATACCTTGAATCTTATGTGGTCCCTTTTCATCACCTGAAAGCACAGCGGACGAATCTGGTTCAACGGCAATCGCTTGAAACGAGGGCTTGCGCGCCTTGAGAACTTCGCTCACCCCGGTGATGGTACCGCCAGTGCCAATTCCAGCGACCAGAATATCCACTTTCCCATCCGTGTCGCGCCAGATTTCTTCTGCAGTTGTCTTGCGGTGGATCTCCGGATTGGCACTATTCGTAAACTGATTCGGCATGAAATACTTATTGGGATCAGAAGCGATAATATCTTCTGCTTCATGTATTGCGCCTCTCATACCTTCCGACCCGGGTGTGAGAACTAGCTCAGCCCCAAATGCGCGCAGCAGTATGCGGCGTTCAGTAGACATGGTATCAGGCATAATCAATATACACTTATAGCCCCGGGCTGCAGCGACCATTGCCAGGGCTATCCCGGTATTACCGCTGGTTGGCTCGACAATGGTCTGACCAGGCTTAAGGTCGCCAGATTTCTCTGCTGCAGTAACCATTGAGTAACCGATCCGGTCTTTGACGCTGTGAGCCGGATTGAAGAATTCGAGCTTAGCAACTACTTCAGCCTTTGAACCATCAACAATTCGATTAAGGCGTACCAGCGGAGTGTTACCAATTAATTCAGTTACATTTGAAGCGATATTCATTTTATTTCTTTCTCACATACGAGTGATTTAAATAATTAACGCTTAACCAGAAATCAAAAAGGACGGCGACCAAGCGCCATGCGGGTAAATCGCATGCGAGATCTGTCTACCGTCCTTCAGTTAGTTAAGCGTGTTGTTTTAGATTTCTGATGGGGCGGCAGTTACAAATCCCGCTTCAGACACGAGCAATAATAAGTCATTAATTCTCCAAAATATCACTAAATCTTGGAAGGTATTGTACGTAGAAATATAATTCTGTCAAGTGGTCGTCGTGATAAATCTAAAAAGGGACAACCTCTAATATGTGACTGTCCCTTGAAGATTACTCTTCCTTCTCGGTTTGTGCTTTCTTGTGCGCCTCGATGATGTCGGCGGCCAAATGTTGTGGGATGATTTCGTAATGGTCGAAATCCATTGTGAAATAGCCACGCCCTCCGGTGATGGAGCGGATGTTGGTAGTGTAACGCAACATCTCTGCCAGCGGTACCTGGGCCATAACTACAGTGTTTCCACGTTCGGATTCAGTGCCTTGCACACGACCGCGGCGGGTGTTCATATCGCTCATTACATCACCCATATTGGCGTCCGGCACCACAACACGCACATTCATAATGGGTTCAAACAACACGGGGCTAGAATCTTGAACCGCTAACTTGAAGGCTTCACGCCCGGCAATTTCGAAAGCCACTGGCTTAGAATCAACCGGATGTTCCTTGCCGTCATAAACAATGACTCTCACGTTGCTCATTGGATAACCTGCGATCACACCCTGTTTCATGGTGGCGGCAATGCCTTTTTCAATGGCAGGCAAGTATGACTTAGAAAGATTCATGCCGACCAATTCGTCATCAAACTCAAAATCAGCGTCCGGGAAAGGCTCTATGCGCAAATGCACCTCGCCAAATTGACCGGAGCCCCCAGATTGTTTCTTGTGGCGGTATTGCGCCTTAGCATTCTTGGTAATGCCCTCGCGATAGGGAACTTTCGGCTCGAAAGTTTCCAAACCTACCTGGAACTTAGTCTCGGCGCGTCGGATAGCCACATCTATATGCTGGTCGCCCATACCCTGCAAGATTGTTTGACGGGTAGCTTTTTCGTTATGCCAAGAAAGGGTCATATCTTCTTCGCACAGACGGGTTAGCGAGGGGCTGATCTTGGCGGCGTCTGCCTGGGTTTTGGGGCCAATAGCCACCTGATACAAAGCAGATGGGTATTCAGGCAATGGCACAGTAAGAGGATGGCCTTTGTCGCAGAAGGTATCGCCAGTAGCTGTTACAGAAAGCTTCGCAACGGAGGCGATATCACCAGCGTGCACGGTCTTTACAGCGATCTGATCTTTACCACGCTGAATGTGCAGGCCCGACATACGCTCTTCTTCACCTTTTTTCTGGTTCCAAATACGGGCATCCGCTTCGATTGAGCCAGAGAATATACGGAAGTAGGTCATCTTGCCAACAAACGGGTCGGCAGTCGTTTTCCAAACGTAAGCAGCCAACGGGTCCGTATTTGAAGCGGTTAGTTCTTCCTCACCATCCTTGCCTTCCGCTTTATGAGCCGGAACATCGGTAGGCGCTGGAATCAGATTTATCATCGCATCCAGTAAGGGGGCGATACCGATCTCACGTCCACCTGCCGCGCAGAAAACAGGGATGAAATCACCCGAGAGCACGACCTTTTTCAGGCCCCGCAGTAATTCCTCGCCAGTGAGTTCCCCACTCTCGAGATATTTCTCGAGCAAGGCATCTTCACCTTCAGCTGCGGCTTCAACCAGTTCAGTATAAGCTTCATCTGCAGCAGCTTTCATATCTTCAGGGATATCAGAAGCAGTCTTGCCATCATCCAGGTAGGCCTTCATGCTGACCAGGTCAATTACCCCTTTGAAATCCTGCTTCTCGCCTATCGGCAATTGCACCTTGATCAGGCGCGGTTCAGAAAATTCTTCCACGTTTGCCAGTGCTTTAGCAAAGTTAGCGTTATCGCGGTCCAGCCTATTGATGACCACAAAACGGGGCAACTTGAAATCGTCAGTATATCGCCAGGCGATCTCGGTGCCCACTTCTACACCCGCGACCGAATCAACCAGCAGAACTGCTCCATCAGCAACTGACAGCGCAGAAATAACCTCTCCTACAAAATCGGTATAGCCGGGTGCATCCAAAATGTTGATCTTATGATCGCGGTGCTCGACGGGGATCACACCTGTGTATATGGAAATCTTGCGGCGAATTTCTTCTTCGTCATGATCTGAAACTGTCGTACCATCTTCCACGCTGCCAAGGCGCGTGGTAGCCCCCGAAAAATGCAGAAACGCTTCTGCAAGCATTGTTTTGCCGGCGCCTCCATGCGAAACCAGCGCAACATTGCGTAAATTCTCAGTGGTATACTCTTTCATTGATTACCTTTCCTTAAATTGGGATAATTCCAACCGAATGATTCTAAGTGATGTCACTTGAATTGTCAAAGTGTGAAGCGTCATATTCAAAGTAGGAACAATGAGCCAACTATTAAATCAATATTCAACCCTTTGGATTACGGCTGCGTTTGCGCTTTTTACCATGCTGATCATCTTCCGGCAAAAACCAAAGGTGAGTGATTACGTAGCAATAGGAGTAGTTTTAACCGGGTTATTAGTGGCCTGGAGCATATTGCACCCCACACAAACGCCTCTAATGGACAATGCCAAAATAGTGCAACACATGATTGGGAAAGGCACACCTGTGTTGCTCGAATTCCAATCACCCTATTGAATACGCTGCACGCAATTAAAGCCCG
>CAZCPP010000110.1:0-10967 GCA_964500655.1 uncultured Anaerolineaceae bacterium
CCTAATCAGCGTACCCCCATATATGGCCTCTCCACGCGAAATCCCAAAGAAGGGAATCTAATTGAATTTATCAGAATCGTTAAGCAATTCCAGTGTTACCTTTCTTTGATGAGATGAACCCGTAACCTCCGGATTACACCGTGCCGCACCGTAACCGGTGCGGTGTAAGTTTAGCTGCTGTTTCCGCTTAATTTCATGAACAATTTCGCCGTTTGAGCCTACTTTCAGGACTGTGGTTCTGAAATGCTCGGCAGACTGCGATGGCATTGGATATCTAGACTAGATAATAGCATTCTCACTTATATACGGTCTATATCCGCAACATCAGGTATACTTTTCCCAGTTTAGCAGTTCATCCTGCAGTATATTTTTCACACGCTGCAACTGGTGGAAGGAGTAGAGTTGACGGCTTCAAAAATGTCACCAATGATAGTCAATCAAAATATTCTTGAAATGGAATATGCTGTCAGGGGGCCAATTCCCAAAAGGGCGGCAGAATTGGAAATGCAAGGGAAGAATATAATCCCTTGCAATATTGGAAACCCTCAAGCGCTAGGGCAAACACCGCTTACGTATTATCGTCAGATACTTGGCCTGGTCGAAGATTCATCTAAGATTGCACGTGAGCGGCAATTAAAAAATATGTTTGAGGAATCGCCTATCAGTGATTTGCGAGAATCAGACTTTATTCCAGATGATGTTTTAGCCATCAGTGAAAACATCCTATCTAACATGAAATCTGGAATGGGCGCCTATACTGAAAGCAAGGGGGAGCGATTTATTCGAGAGGCAGTGACTGAATTTATCGACAAAAGGGATGACATCGAAAATCTCGGTGGTGTTAGTTCGGATCCGGAAAAGATTTTCCTGACTGGCGGTGCCAGCCAAGGCGTAAGGTTCGTGATAGATTTGCTGATTGCACAGAGCAACGATGGCATTATGATTCCAATTCCACAGTACCCACTCTATTCAGCATCCATAAAAAAGGCAGGCGGTGTACAGGTCAATTACTATCCTGACGAGGAAAAGGGTTGGGCATTCACCCGTGAGTTGCTTGAAGAATCACTGGATCAAGCCAATGCAAACGGCGTAATCGTAAAAGGAATTGTGGTTATAAATCCGGGAAACCCGACCGGTGCAATTCTCAGTGAAAAAAGCATAAAAGACGTAATTAGTTTTGCGAAGAAACATCAAATTGCAATTATCGCCGATGAGGTGTATCAGGAGAACATTTATGCGGGTAAATTTGTCTCTTTTGCTAAGGCGTTAGGTGCTGAAAAAGTACCCCTTTTTAGTTTACACAGTGTATCAAAGGGATATTATGGAGAGTGTGGACATCGGGGTGGGTATCTTGAAGTGAGAAATCCACCGACAATTCAGGGCAGCAACGTGGAGTTTGTGGATGTGTTAACCAAACAAGCCTCTGTCAACTTATGCTCAAACACACCAGGACAGGTGCTAACTTATTTGATGGTATCCCCGCCTGTTGAGGGAAGTGAGTCATACAATCAATTCAATCAGGAGAGACAAAAGGTATTAAGTGAATTAAAGGAAAAGGCAACCATAATAAAGGGAGCATTTTCTCAAATGGAAGGTGTGGAATGCTTTGGTGAAATTGGTGCTATGTACTTGTTCCCCCGCTTGAACAAACTACCGGCAGGAAAAACGGATTTTGAATATTGTATGGCATTACTAGAAAGCACTGGATTATGCACGGTGAATGGAACTGGATTTGGTCAAAAGGAAGGTACTAATCACCTGAGAATTGCCTTCCTGCCTCCGAAAGAGTTACTAGCGCAAGTATTACCAGAATGGATCAATTTCCACAACGATTACGTTGATGATTGATGATGAATGAAGAACAGGTAATGCATTCGACCTGGGCAACTATTAATCTGAATGCGATTAAGAACAACATACGCTATATACTTGATCGTTCAGAAGTCCAGGTTATGGCGATCGTTAAGGCAAATGCTTACGGACATGGCGCAGTTCCGGTTGCGCAAGCTGCGCTGGAAGTTGGTGCGACCTGGTGCGGGGTTGCCAGGGTAAACGAGGCATTGGAATTGCGTCAGGCCGGATTGGATTGTCCAATTCTTATATTGGGATACACACCAGAAACTCGATACATAGAGATGATCACACATCAGGTTTCCATGGCCGTGTGGGATATCAAGCAAGTTGAGTATATATTGGCTGTTGCCTCACAAATAGATCAGGTAGCAAGACTACACCTGAAAGTGGACACCGGTATGAGCAGACTGGGGGTGAACCCTGATGAAGTTATTGGTTTATTCCAAAAGATAGCACGTCTCCCCAACATCCGTGTGGAAGGACTGTTTACGCATTTCGCCTGCGCTGACGAGGTCGATCCAACGTCAACCCATGCACAAGAGAAACTACTCCACGAACTGATGGCCAAACTTAAGGCTGCCGGCATCCATATCCCGCTAATTCATGCGGCCAATTCTGCTGCCAGCCTTACACGTCCCAGCACGTATTTCAATTGTGTACGCATGGGTATTGCAATGTACGGCTTGCATCCCTCACCCGAATGCCCTGTGCCACCAGCTTTCCAGCTAGCACTGACGTGGAAATCTGTACTGAGCCAGATCAAGACATTGCCATCAGGCAGGGGCATCAGCTATGGTCACGACTACATCACTTCGCGAGAAGAGTGTATCGGCACCGTACCCGTCGGCTATGCGGATGGCTTCCGACGTGTTTCCGGAAATCAAGTCCTGGTTAGAGGGCACAAGGTTCCTGTTGTGGGGCGGGTAACAATGGATCAGATTATGGTACAGCTTGATTCGATTCCGGATGCTACTGTGGGCGATACGGTCGTGTTGCTCGGCACGCAGGGTGGTAACAGCATTACGGCAGAGGAAATCGCTGATCGGTGGGGAACGATTAATTATGAAGTAACAAGTGGAATTGCCCACCGCGTCCCTCGCATTCATTGACAGACTAACCGTAACAATCGCTTAGAATCAAAAACCGGGCTTCCCGCGATGAACGCAATTGGAAGCCCGGTCTGGTGTGTATTCCGAGACCTAGCCTCCAAGATAGGCTTTCTTGACTCCTGGGTTCTTCAACAGGTCGTCCGAGTTTCCTTCCAGAACGATATTGCCGGTTTCCAATACATAGCCGCGTTGCGCAAACTGAAGCGCCATACGTGCATTTTGCTCTACTAGCAAGATGGTAGTTCCCTCTGCGTTGATTCTCTTGAGCGCCTCGAACACATCCTGCATCAACAGCGGCGCTAATCCCATAGAAGGCTCATCTAAGAGCATCATCTTTCTGCCACTCATGAATGCCCTGCCAACTGCCAGCATCTGTTGTTCGCCGCCGCTGAGGGTTCCGGCTTTCTGGGTCACTCTTTCCTTCAAACGCGGGAATATTGCATACACTTGTTCCAGGTCTTGCTCAATGGATGCATCATTCTTCCGCGCAAAAGTGGCCAGCTTGAGGTTTTCCATAACCGTCAAGTTGCCAAAAAGGCGTCTGCCTTCGGGAACATGAGAAATACCTAATTCGCTGACGACCTTGTCGGCAGCATATTTGAGCAAGTCTTTGCCCATGTAGCTCATCTGGGTTCCTTCTCTGGCAGGAATCAAGCGGGAAATTGCTCGCAGGGTGGTACTTTTCCCGGCTCCATTTGCACCAATGACGCATACAATTTCACCTTCATCGATGTGAAAATTAATCCCATGAAGGGCCTTGATTTGGCCATAAGAGACATGTAAATTTTCTATGGATAACAACATTAGGTCTCTATCTCCTTGCCTAGATAGGCTTCGATCACCGCGGGATCATTTTGAATCTCCGCCGGAGTGCCTTCGGCGATGACCTCTCCAAAGACCAGAGTTTGAATGATGTCGCAAAGTTCCATTACAAACTTCATCCTGTGCTCAATGAGGAAAATCGCCGGACCCAATTCACGGTGAATCTGGCGAATGGTCTCCATCATATGCACCAACTCTTCCGGATTCATACCCGCGGTAGGTTCGTCAAGGAAAAGAATTTTCGGTTCTATCGCCAGCGCACGAGCCATTTCTACTCGCCTTTGTGCTCCGTAGGGCAGATTGACCACGACTTGATTGGCAAGGTGATGTACACCTACAAGTTCTAAGAGGCTACGGGCCATCTTTTCGCTCTCAGCTTCTTCCATTTGACGCTTGGCTGTTCCAAAGAAAGCACCAATGAGGCCATAGGTGAGTTTTGAGTAACGGGCCTGCATCACATGCTCAAGAACTGTCATGTGCCGCCATAAACGTAGATTCTGGAATGTCCGGCCTAAACCCAGAGAAGCGATTTGGTAAGGTTGAAGACCAATGATATCTTTGCCTTCAAAGTAGATTTTCCCTTCAGTGGGCGTGTAGATACCAGTAATGAGGTTGAAAATAGTGGTTTTCCCTGCTCCGTTTGGTCCGATAAGTCCTCTGATCTGACCTGGATCGATGGTTAAATTATAATCATGGACAGCGCGCAAGCCACCGAAGTAATGGGTCATCTGATCAATCTGAAGCAGCGGCATATTCCACCTCCTCTTCGTGTTTGTGTTTTGGTTGGAGGAGCTTGGCAATGTCAAATTCCTTGAAGGCAACTAATCCAGTTGGACGGTATAGCATCACTAAGATGAGCAGAACAGGAATGATAATCCACTTGAATAACTCGAGTGGTCTCAAGGCTTCGCTAAGAAGGTTGAAGCCCACTGCGCCCACAATGGAACCAAAGACGGAATTCAACCCTCCAAAGTAGACCATCGCTAGTACTTCAGCCAGTTTTTGAATGCCAAAGGTGCTTGGGTTTATGTAACGCATCACATGGGCAAAGAGCCCACCGGCGACGCCAGCCCAAAAGGCAGCGAACATAAAGCCTGTCATTTTTGTACGTTTCGTATTCACGGTCATGGCATTAGCGGCTGTTTCTTCATCGCGCACAGCGTTGAGTGATTTTCCCAACGTAGAGCGTACGAAGTTGTTGATCATCCAGATACTGACCATGGTCCAGATAAACACAGTGGGCAGATCAGCCCAATTGGGTTGGTTCATAAAGCCTCTCGGGCCGCCAAAGATTTCTAGGTTTTCAATCAGGCTCTTTATGATGAACATAAAAGCCAGAGAAATAATCGCCAGGTAGTCGCCTCTAGTTCTGAAAGATGGAACAGCGACAAGCAATGCGCCAACTGCCGCGATAGCGCCTCCCAGAATCAAGGCTATCGGGAATACGAACGGCCCTAACACTGGTGGGAGAAGAGGGGAACCAAAGATTTTGTCATCAACAAACATGATGACTGTAAAGACCGATGCGCCATATGCACCCAAGGCCATAAAACCGGGATGTGAACAGGAAAACTCTCCCAAATAACCATTAATAATATTCAAGCTCAAAGTGAGCATTATGGCTATCAGCGAAAGCCTAAGCACAAGATCCCGGTAATCACTGATATCAGCCCACATGTGCAGGGAGCCGTACAGCAAACCGACGTGGATGAGTGCCGAAACCCATAGTGGGAATTGCATTAACCTGTCTGCCAGCTTGTTTGCGAGAGCAGTGCCTAATCGCGTTACAAGACCAAGAGGCAGAAGGTAGATAAGTAGCACATAAACAATTGTGCCCGGCAGCAATCCAGGCTGCTTTAACACAATTACAAAGCCAAAAAGAACTGGTATCTTGGCCAAACCTAAGAGATGAGCCAGCGACGTTCCTACAAGCTGCTCGAGCAACACTGCAATAAAAACACCGAATAGCCAGCCCAGCAGAGGCACCTCTGTAAATGGTTCCCAGGCCCTACGCAATCGCATACTCAGCCCTTTCCTGCTTGCCGACGAATTGTTATTTGAATCTGCCATGTCAATTCCTCGTTTCTCGATTAGAGTCTCAACTTTGCGCTATAAGCCTCACCGAAGAAGCCGTGGGGCCTAAAAGCTAGGATGAGCAGGATGATGGAATAGGCGATGAGATCGCGTAGCGTTGATGGGAAAATTGCTGCTACAAAAATCTCGATAAATCCCAACAAGAAACCGGCCAGTGCAGCACCTAAAATGGAGCCTCGACCTCCTAATATGGCAGCCACGAATGCCTTCCAACCGAATAGAATACCCATATAAGGGTCTAGCACAGGATAGGCGACGCCAAAGAGGATCCCAGCGGCAGCGGCCAGACCGGATCCCAAGGCAAAGGTCAGGGCTGCAATAGTGTTGAGCGGGACACCCATCAAGGGGACAACAACAAAATCAACGGCCATAGCCCGCATGGCCATACCCCATTTGGTCCGTTGTACAAACTGATGCAAAGCCACCATGAGGAGCAAAGATACTATCACTATGAGAATCTTCTTGTTGGTCACGAAAACGCCGCTGATGTTGTAAGTGACTGATTCGATCAATGCCGGGAAGCTTACCCTTTTTGCGCCAAATAAAGCCAGGTTGCCAGTTTCCAGGATAATACCAATCATCAGACCGGTAATAGCTGCGGATGCACGCGGCGCGCCTCGTAAGGGGCGATATCCAATCCGCTCGACCAGCATCCCCACGAAAGAAGTCAGGAACATCGCGATGATGATCGTCAACGCCAGGATTAGCCAACTAGGCAAAGCCAGAGCGCCCAGCGCTGATAAGGCGACTAATCCAGTGGAGACGAAGAAGCCAATATATGCTCCTACCATGAAGATATCGCCATGGGCGAAGTTGAAAAGCATCAAGACGCCGTAGACCATGGAATACCCTAAGGCAATCAGGGCATAAAAGCTGCCCCATTGCAGGGCATTGACAATATTCTGTAGAAAAGACGTCATATTTTGTCTCCTGTTCTATATTAGGAAGGACTGACAGTTTGGGTTACAAACTGTCAGTCCTGATCATCTTTCCTGATTTTTACGGGCAGGCAGATTTATAAAACTCGTAATCGCCTGTTTCGCTGATGCGGACGATAACAGCGCACTTGATGGGGTCGCCTTCTTCGGTGAAGGTCATATTGCCGGTGATCCCACTGAAGTCTTTGATGTTTGCTAGAGCATCGCGGACACATTGGCGGTCTGTTGCGATGTCGCCGGTGATCTCACCGCAGTCTTCAATGGCCTGCTGAACGAGGTGTAGAGTGTCCCAGGTCAAGGCGCCAACGTCATCGGGTACGTAGCCATGGTCAGCCTCGTAGCGGTCGATGAATTCTTTGGTTGCGCCGGTAGCGCCAGCGGCGGCATAGTGGGTGCTGAAAAAGAGACCGTAGCAATCTTCACCGCAGAGTTCTACTGTTTCGGCCGATCCCCAACTGTCACTGCCGACAATGGGGGCATCCCAACCCAACTCATGGGCTTGCTGAACAATTAGAGCCACTTCATTGTAATATTGCGGCGTGAAGAAGAATTCAGCGTCGGAGTCTTTGATAGTAGTCAATTGCGCGCTGAAGTCGGTGTCCTTTGTGGTGAAACTTTCATAAGCTACTACTGAACCCGCACCATTTAATTCTTCCCAAGCGCTCTTAAAGTTTTCGGCAAGTCCTTTGGGGTAGTCGCTGGCTACATCGTAAAGCACTGCGGCTTTCGTGAAGCCAAATTCTTCGGTGACAAAGTTCGCTACAACCGGACCCTGGAATGGATCCAGGAAGCAGCCACGGAAGACCCAAGGGCGATCCAGCGTGGTGTTGGGATTGGTGGACCAGGGGCTAACCATTGGGGTGGAATAGTTATTGGCTACCTCACCCGCAGGGACAGCCTGTTTGGATGATTGCGGTCCTACAATGACCAGTACTTCATCCTGAGTTATCATCTTGGTGTTGACCTTGGTAGCCGATTCCGCCTTAGACTCGTTGTCTTCGATGACCAACTCGACATTGTATTTCTTGCCACCAACATCAAGGCCGCCAGCGGAATTGATGTCTGCAAGCCACATCTCAGCAGCGAATTTCGAGCCTTCACCTACCTTGGGGATATCGCCAGTGATGGGCGCGTTGATGCCGATTTTTATAGTTTCAGGTACCGCAGGGCCGCAGGCGCCCAATAGAAATACAGCAATGAATAGAAGGGTAAAAATTTTTAAATTTTTCATGGTCTCAACTCCTCGGTTTCACATAGAAAAGTGAATATGGGAAAACAACTAACGCCGCCCAAAAAAACTTGCGGGGTGCCGGCCCGATGAGCAAGCGACGCATCCGAATGGGAATAACCTCTAGCTTGATATCACCTCCTATTCTCTAGCTACAAACAAACTTTATCGACAGAAAATCGCATATTAATAGGCGATGTACAATTTTAGCATAAACCATCTTGTTATGGATAATTGTCTCAATATCTGTGTCGACAGTGGTAATTTATCGAGGAACATAAGCATGTACATCCTCAGAACATTTGGAATAAAATGGTCAATCTGCTAAAGAAGCATTTTTCCTGTTTTTAGTTGAAATAATACTCACAGTGGAGCCTTCAAATTATGCAGGTATCTTTGTTGTAAAATCCGTCTTTAGTCCCTTCTCATCTGTTCAATACCTCCTTCTGTCTTCCAAAGTAAATATCAGCGTAGGCTACAAGCCCTGACTTGCCCAAGTAGGGCATGAAATCGAGGGTCGTAGGTTCAGCTACTTATTTCGCTTGAACCCAAACAAAAAAAACACCTTCAAGGTGCCTTTTTTTGTAGCGGGGGCAGGACTTAAGCCAGCTGGCGCAATCTGCTAGCAAGCTGGCAATCCCAACGCATGTGCGTTGGGACGATACCCCATTCGGGGCACTTACCGTCGACCTCCGGGTTACGAAGTGCCGCGCAGCGGTATGCAATGCCACGCAGTGGTGCACCGTGCCGCACCGGCTACGGTGCGGTGTGAGTTCCAGTGTCGGGCGAAGGAGCGTTCCATCGCGACTATCGCCCATGCCGACGCATGAGCGTCGGTGCTAATAGGGGGGCTTAGAGCGTTTAGCCCTGCCATTTAGCTACTAAGAAAACACTAAAAGGATGAAGAATTAGCAGGAGGAAAAAAGTTGGATCAAAGAGGAGAAACAAGAGAAAAAGCGACCAAGGCTCACAAAATGTAGAGTAATGTAGGAAAACGTGCGCGCGGAAACAAGCCTCTACCGATGATGGAGATGCTAACAAGGAGTGGAAAGAAAAGATCAATTTGCTGAGATAGGTTCGAGCTTCATACCCAAGCGAACTGCTTGACGTTGTAATCTCTTCATTCGTTGGGCAATCAAATTAGCTTCATAGACTTCAATGCCTGGGTCGTGGTATTCAGTTTTGTTCTTTAGCATAAAGTAAATGATGCGAGCCATTTTGTGGGCGGTGGCGACATTGGCTTGCATAACACCTTTGCGAGCGCGCATGCGTCGATAGTAAGCGCCGAGACTGCTTTGGCTACGAGAAACACTGCGAGCAGCATTGCGTAAAGCTTGAGCAGTGCGGTTTTTGGACTTTTTGGAATATCGCTTCTGTACCTTACCACCGGAAACATCATTGTGAGGGCACAAGCCAAGCCAGGAAGTGAAGTGTTTGACAGTAGGCCAGCTGCTCATATCCAAGCCGATTTCGGAGAGGACGGTTTGGGCTGTGAGGACATGAATACCGTCAATTGATGTGAGGTCAACGCCGACAGATTTGTAGAGAGTGGTTCTGAGATCAAAGGCTGGTTCATTACGGCTGCGCCGCCCCGAATGCTTGGCAGGCGACAAAGGTTTGGTATCGAGATCAACCTGTGGTTTCATGACAGCGAACTGAGCTTCGATCTGAGCATCACAATTGGCGATCTGTTGATTGTAGAAATCGTACATATCCACCATCTGGCGTAAGGAGAAGAGATACTCAGGCTTGTAGTTGCCATGCAAAGATTTAGCGATTTCTTCTTCACTCTTAGCGCATTGACCATGACGGAACTGAGCGAGTTTATGTGGATCACGTTCACCAGCCAGGATGGCTCTGATGATGGACATACCGGTCAAACCGGTGATGTCACTGAGTACATTGGTGAGTTTTAGATTCATCAATTGGAGAGCTTTCTGGATATGCTGAATATGAGCACTGCGATGACGGATGAGACTATCACGGTGACGGATGTAGGCTCTGAGAGAACGTATTTCAGCATCAGGGATGAAAGAGCCACGTAGCAGGCCATAGGTGTGAAGTTGTTGGATCCATTGGCAATCGATGATGTCGCTCTTTTTACCTGGAACGTTCTTGATGTGGCGAGCGTTGACAATCAAAACTTCAAAACCGCGAGCTTCAAGTACTTCAAAGACAGGTATCCAGTAGACGCCGGTGGACTCCATGGCAACAGTATTTACCTGGGATTGTTCGAGCCAATTGGCCAAAGCGTGTAAGTCAGCAGTGAAGGTGGCAAATTGGCGAACAGAAGTATCCTGTCGGTCTTCTGGAATGGCGGCCCAAATTTCTTCATCGGCGATATCCAAACCAGCGGCATTTAGGTTGATTTGTTTGAGACTTTCCAGCTTGACAATCTTGCGAGAGCCCCTTTTGTTATGTGACTTCTTCATGTGCAATCTCTCCTATAGAATGGGATTTGTGTCCAGACCCAATCATGTGGTCAGAAAAGTAAGCTACTAAACGGGGTCCTTGCGGCCACCAATATGTGAAGCACTCATGATTGGAACCAGGCTAACCCACGGGCTTGTGAGCACCAATCTAGATTTGGTCTTAGCTGTCTGGACACACCAATTCTACAGGAGAGAACTCAGGCTGCGCGTCTTGTTTTCCTCCCTAGTGAAAACGCCGCAGGCGTTCGGTCGGCTAACCCGACTGTCTAGGGTTCACAAGGAACTAAGGGTGGTAGATTATGGCGTGGATTTTAACCCACAAATAAGTCCTCAATTATTTATGGCAAGTTTTTTTAAAGGTATCTTATGAATTTTGTTCTGCCCATCATGATTATTCTGAAGCAATTTGCGAAAAGTATTGACCTATTAGAAAAACGTAACTATTTAGCCATTGAGATGGTCTGAAAAGACGGGCGATAGGGTGAACCAG
>CAZCPP010000111.1:0-10961 GCA_964500655.1 uncultured Anaerolineaceae bacterium
GGTTTCGAAAAATCATGCCCGCCCTATTCAATTCTTAAAGTGCAAACATAGTGCAAGTGTTTGATGGTGTGGAAAAGCCAATAATTACGGTAACTTACATATTTAATGATCCGATTAATCTGTATCAAGGTGCTTCCGTAATAAGAAACCGCACGCCTGAGCGTGCAGTTATTGCGGACAGTTCAGCATAGAATCTCGCTGCTCAGTTACATCCATGATTTGTCTTTTCAAACGGTGGGAAGTGAAATAAGTTTTATCTGGCAACAATTCCAGATCCGTATTGAAGTATTCATTTAATACAATCCGAAACGAATTGACAGGGGTGATATCCGGGATTAGCTTTTTCTCGTCTATGCCGGGAAGATGGTAAGCATTGAGAATGGGCGAACGCTCCCACAGGCAGGTTTTTTCCGGTGTGTCCCAATCATGAAAAGCCCCAGGACCATGATCACCTTGAATGATAATGATTGGCGACGTAGATGATTTTCTCAAGATAGAATCCAGCACTTCTTCCAGCATCCTGTTGACAAATCCCACCTGTTCGGCATAGCCAACTTTATACTCATCCCAATCACCCTGATAGTCATCGCCATCGTTCATGGAATAGGAATGCATTGGCTCAATAGGATTCCCTTGTGCGTCGAACACAAACGGCGGATGTGGGGAAACGATGTGGGCAAAAACCATCTTTGGGCCAGGCAATTTTGGAATGGTTGCAAGTTGTTCAAAAGCGTACAGCACGCGCTCACGATGACCCTCGTAGCTATGCGCAGAGGGTTTTTGATAAATTACTTCTGGTAGCCAATCTAGCAATGAACCTGCCAGCAGAAGATTTTCGAAGTTGTTCAGCGGGGAGCCGCTGGAAAGATACAAGTCCACTTGCGGGTGATCGGTGAAATAAAAGCCGGTTTCAAATGCAATTGTCTGATAGCCACACTGTTTCAGTGTGCGCATGATTTGGTTGTTAGCAGATAAGTTAGTAAAGTATTCCACTGCATCGGTATTTTCAGGCTCGGAATCAAGATATGAAAAACTTAATCCCGAAGGGATGGAGAAGATCGATTGCAAGTAATTAGTATGACTCTGTTTGGCGATATAAAATCCTTTTTCTTCTAACACTTCCAAGAAGGCGGAATTATCTACGCCATACAGGTCTTCCAGCACATCTGCTCGTCCATAACCATCCAGGATGATGTAATATATATCCGGCGAATTTGTGCAATCCAGATTAATTTCACTGGTTGAAGAAATCTGGCCTTCTCTCCGCATAGCAGGCTGTGCAAAGGCTTTCGGCAAGTTCGGCAGGCCTGAAATGATGCCTATAAGCAGCAGAATGCCCATGTATATGTTTAAGGCACGCGTCGCGCCAGCGCCGCCAAAGCGTGACCAGATTTTTTTAAGTCCTAATATCAGAAACAGTCCACTCCAAATTACTAACAATATCAATCGATGTTCACCCACATCGAAAGAAAAACTGTCTTGTAGCACGCGAGTGCTGTGCCCGTATAGGGAGACAAACACCAAGACAAGAAAGACCAGGTAACCAGCATAATGCCAGTTCTTGAAGAGCCAGTAACAGGCAAAGAAAATTAGGATAGCAACTAGCAGCAACACTAGAAGAGGACGTATTGCTTGGGAGGGGTCGATCTCTCCCAGATTATTGATAAGCGGCTGCAAAACCACATAGATGACAAATAAAAAAGGATAAATCATAAATCTTTCTTGCTTGCCTACTGCGCCGGCAGGCAATTTGCTTTAGAGTTCTGTTTACCTGTCACATCAATAATGGGTGGGTCATGAATGAATGATGAATATAGAATTTGATCTGGAAGAAGGTCAAGGTCTGCACTAAAGTAATTGTCCAATATAAATCGGAATGAATTTACTGGTGTAATTTCAGGGTAGAGAAGCTCTGAACCATTGCCAGGCAGGTAATATGCATTCAGGATAGAAGTTCTTTCCCACAAACAGGTGCTGTTAACATCTCTCCAATTCAGGAAACTACCAGGACCATGATCACCCTGAATAATGATAATAGGAGCAGTGGATGATTTTGTTAAAATAGCATCAATTGATTTTAATAATTCAGTATTGACAAATTGAACCTGTTCTGTGTACCCCATTCTGTATTCTTCCCAATCGCCTGCAAAAGCGCTTCCATCGAGGATTTGATAATCTCGATTCGGCTCAACAGGATCACCGGTGGCACTAAAGACAAATGGTGGATGAGGCGCCAGAATGTGTGCAAAGACAAACTTTGGATTAGACATTGTTGGTATTTCGGTAAGCGATTCGAAGTTGAAGGTGATCCAATTACGGTGGGATTGATATCCTATGGGTACCCCTCCGCTAGTATAAAGCTCTTGAGCTAACACATCTATAGGAGAACCTGAAAACAACATGGCCGTAAACTCATTTAGACGCGGATTTTGTGCGAGGAAAGTATCAACAGGTAATCGGTTTGTGTAAAAAAAACCGGTCTCTATGGCAACAGTTTGATAATTGCACTGCCTCAACAATTCCAAGACACGATTGTTTGCTATCAGGGCAGAAAAATATTTTTGCGGAGTCATTCCTTCCGGCATTTCGCCTAGATAGTTCATGTTCAGGGAAGAAGAAAGAGAGAAAACCGTTTGGGTGTAGTTTGAATGCGACTGTTCTGCAATGTAGAATCCCCTTTCCTCAAGCGCCGTCAAAAAAGATTCGTTATCTACTTTATAGAGATCCTGAAGTACATCCTGACGCGCATAGCCATCAACAATGATGTAATAAATATCAGGGCTGTTTTCACAATTAATGGAGTTTTGAGTTTTGTCCAATTGCCATGGTGTTGGACTTTCAACCCATTTGGAACGAAGGAGTGAATCTCGTAACCAATTATTTAAACCTACTACAGATTGGATAATAAGTGCTAAGAAAAAAACACCATTTAGGAACGAGGTAACATGTTGGGCTGCTCCAAATTTATTCCACACCTTTCTAAGTCCCAATAATCCCAGCAATAGCCACCAGATTGCCAGTAATGTAAGACGAACAAAATCACGATATTGTGAAATCCAACTTAATACAACACGACTTAGATGTCCAAAAGAAAAGATAAAAACAAGGATAATGAAAACAAGATACCCGGCATAGTGCCAGTCTTTCAGGATGAGAGTAAATAACAGCATTCCAATAAGAGTGCCAGCTAATAATGCCAACAATGGTAACCATGCCAGAGCCGGATCTAATTGGTTCAGGTTAGCGACGACAAGATTCAGGATTAGATAAACATCAAATAGAAATGGGTAGAGAACAAGCTTTTTCATTATTACTCCTAGTATTAATCTGCGCTTGATTGTATCTGAATTTTTGAGAGTGGCTAAAAACGAGAGTATAGAATTTTCTGTCATTGCGAGGAAGGCTTGCCTGACGAAGCAATCTCCCCTATTATCCGGAGATTGCCACGCTCGCACACCTGCACTGTAATGAATGCAGTGAAGTGCACGTGTTGCTCGCTCGCACACGTGCCTGCGCACGGTGCAGGCAATGACATCTTACTCTCTCATTTAGCCACTCTAGAATTTTTGGAATGCGATTCATCTCTGTTTCTCATGTTAAAATTGACGCATGCAATTTCAATCCATAAAACATGAAAATGTCTGGTATATAATCGCTATTATTTTGGCGTTTGCCCTGCGTTTTACCCAACTCGGTGCGTTGCCATTGAGCGATACCGAAGCCGATTGGGCCTTGCAAGCTTTTGACCTGGCGAAAGGGTTACGGCCCCTACTAGGCCCCCAACCCATTTATATTCTACCAACCAGCATATTATTCTTTATTTTTGGGACTTCGAACTTCCTGGCACGCTTCGTTCCCGCGCTGACAGGTAGTTTATTGATCCTAGTCCCGTACCTTTTCCGCCAACGCATCAGACCAGTCCCTAGCCTGCTGTTGGCCTTCTTTTTAGCGCTGGACCCAGGCCTAGTCTCTCTTTCACGTCAGGTTGGGAGTTTAATCCCAGCACTGACGTTTGTTTTACTGGCTTGGGCCTTCTGGTGGCAAAAACGTTCACGGGCAGCGGGAGTTTTTGCAGGTCTGGCCTTACTTTCAGGGCCATCAATCTGGGCAGGGTTGTTAGGGCTAGGGTTGGCTTGGGTATGGCATAACGCTATAGAAAAGTCATCCGCAAAAAAGGGGGAGGCAGACCAAGGCGTAGAGAGTATTCATTTCGAAGATCTGAAGGTAGCGTTGATGTTTGGTGGCGCGACCATCTTGCTCGGTGGAACCATGTTCCTGTTATCTCCAAATGGGTTGAGTGCCTGGTTGAATGCGCTACCGGTCTATTTGGCAGGGTGGGTGAAGCCCTCTGGGGTACCCGGTAGACGCCTGCTGCTCACATTGGTGGCCTATCAACCTATGGCGGTAATTTTTGGATTATTGGCGATAGCACGCGGCTGGTGGCAGCGAAGAAAGCGTTACAAGCGCTTGAGTCTGTGGTTGTTGACGGCCTTACTCTTGGCGCTACTCTATCCAGCACGCCAAATTGGAGATCTGGCCTGGATGTTGATACCACTGTGGCTATTAACTGCTTTGGAATTATCGAATCATCTAAGTACATTGCCCGAAGAACGGCGAGAAGTTTTTGGCGTATCCTTGCTGATTCTGATCTTGTTGAGCTTTTCATGGCTAAATTATGCTGGAATCGCACTCGATCCACAAAGCCCAATAATTGCGACCTCAAACGCAATTCAAATCGGTGGTACAGTGCTATTCGAAAATATACCGCCTACGCGCTACATATTATTGATCGGGGTTTTTCTACTATTACTTGTAAGTGTACTGATGGTTGCCTTGGGTTGGTCGGCGCGGATAGCACGATTGGGATTGGTCTATGGCCTGACAGTTTCACTGGGGATTTACGCTCTGGGAATGGCTATCAGTGCAACCGGCCTGCGGACCCTTGACGGCTGGGAATTGTGGTGGTCAGATAAACAACCCCTCCAAGCCGAGTTGTTGGTAGAAACCTTGAAGGATCAATCCGAGTGGAGTACCGGTGATGTTTTATCGCAAGACGTCACGATTCTTTCCCTCGAATCACCAGCTATGGAATGGTTGTTGCGTGACCGAAATCTTCAAACTATCTCTGCACTGAACATGCAAGAGGCTCCAGCAATTGTCATTTCGACAAATATGGATGGCCTGGATTTGCCCATCGCATATCGCGGACAGGATTTCACCTGGCGAAGAGAGCCTTTCTGGGACTTAGTGGGAACATACGAGTGGATCAAGTGGTCTGTGTTCCATGAGATGCCATATGATTCAGAAATGATTATCGTGTGGGTGCGCAACGACTTATTTGTCGATACGAGTGAGAGTTTGCCATAAAAACTTGCTAACATAAACTCCCGGGAAACAGAGTATTTCGTGTCTCAAAAAAAAACTCCCCCTTTCATTATCGCTATAGACGGCCCGGCTGCTTCGGGCAAATCCACCATCGGCAAACGTCTGGCCGATACGCTCGAGTATCTATTCTTCGATACCGGTGTCATGTATCGCGCAGTCACCTGGTTGGCGATTCAGCGTGGACTGGAGATATCGGCTGAAGAGGCCATCACGTCCTTGGCTGAATCTGTGCCGATTGATGTGCGGCCTCCATCTAAGCCTGATGGCCGCGCCTGTGATGTGATCGTCGAAGGGCAGGACATTACATGGGATACGCGTCGTCCCGAAGTGGATGCAAATGTCTCACCGGTTTCGGCCTATGCTGGTGTACGCAGTGCGCTTACAAACCAGCAGCGCCGCATTGGTCAACGTGGGAGAGTAGTCATGGTTGGTCGCGATATTGGTACGGTCGTGCTTCCCGAAGCCGATTTAAAAATCTATCTTGATGCATCCGCTGAAGAACGCGCCCGTCGACGGTATGATGAAATCATTGCCCGCGGCGAAAGCGCAAACTATGACGAGATTCTGACGATTGTACTTAAACGTGATCACATCGATTCGACCCGAAATGTTGCTCCTCTCACAGCAGCCAAAGACGCTATTGTGGTGGACTCTGATAAACTGAATGCTGATGAAGTATTCCAAAAAATCCTGGCTTTATGCAAATGAGTAAAAGATATCAGGTATCGTTCAGATATCGTCTTTCTCGTCCAGTTTTGAAAGCCGCCTTTCGGTTGATATTTCACATTTTGGGACGGGTTAAGGTAATAGGGAAAGGTAATATTCCATACAGAAAGCCCTATGTGGTGGCGATGAATCATATCTCCATATTCGATCCGCCACTGATAGGTTCCTTTTGGCCGGAAGATTTGGAAATTGTTGGCGCATCAGATGTTTTTGAGAAACCTGGCCAGGGAGAGATACTAAAATTATATGGTGTTATCCCAGTACATCGCGGCGAATATGACCGGGCACTAATGCAGCGAGTGATCGCAGCGATCAAGTCTGGGTATCCGTTGCTAATCGCGCCGGAAGGCGGACGTTCACATGTCACAACCATGCGACGAGCTTTTCCGGGAGTAGCATACATCATCGAGTCAACCGGTGTGCCAATAGTACCCGCTGGGATAGTTGGAACCACCGATGATTTCTGGCAACGTGCAAAGCGCGGTGAAAAACCACAGCTTGAAGTGCGTATTGGAGTTCCCTTCCACTTGCCTTCCATTACCGAGAAGGGCGCGGCCCGACGAGAAGCACGCCAACGCAATGCAGACCTGGTCATGCAACACGTGGCCGGCCTGCTTCCGGAAAATTACAGGGGTGTTTATGCCGAAACAGCCATCATTCCCACCCAAGCCAGTCAGTGAGGTCTGGCGACCAGAATTGACTCGTTTACCGCGATTGCACTGGGCGCGGCGCTGGTTTCGTGGTTTTGCTCGTTGGTTGTGTAGGACTGTCGTTACAATTTGTACGAAACGATCAATAGAAGGGTTAAAAAACTTTCCAAGTAAAGGTCCGGCACTAGTGGTCATCAATCACTTAGGCGATGCAGATGCACCGCTACTGATTGGATCTGTTCCCACATCACTGGATGCCCTTGGAAAGGTCGAGCTAGTTGATCTTCGTGTTTGGGGAAAACTGATGGATTGGTATGGTGTTATTTGGTTACATCGCGGCCAGGCAGACCGGCGTGCAATGCGAGCGGCATTGAATGGGCTTGCAGAAGGACGTATCATCGTCATCGCTCCGGAGGGACGCTATAGCCTGATTGGCGGGTTGGAAGAGGGTAGTCAGGGTGCTGCCTTTTTGGCCCTTAAGGCTGATGTTCCGATTGTTCCGGTAGTTGTGATTG
The DNA here is from genome assembly GCA_964500655.1 of uncultured Anaerolineaceae bacterium. GTDB lineage: Bacteria > Chloroflexota > Anaerolineae > Anaerolineales > Villigracilaceae > JAABUE01. Next base: position 7,277 of record CAZCPP010000111.1, read on the forward strand.
GTACAGAAAACTCACATATCTACGGATACTTAAAACGGTTTCGACGTGCACCAGTAATTTTTCGGGTGGGAAAGGCATTTCGACTCAGGCAGCAAGCCAATCGTCGAGAAATGATGCGAGAGGGGACACGCGAGATCATGGAAGCGTTGGCAAGTATGTTGCCGGAGTCTTATCGCGGGGCGTATAGATCTGTCAGCGATTAGCAATCTTATCGATTTGCATTGCAGCTATAATCTAACCGGCAAATATGTCATTTTTGAGCCCAATTCTGGAAATATTGCCATACCTAAACACACCAAACCCGTTCGGCTGGGTTGTGTGGTTTCTCCTGTTAGGACTGACAGGGTACAGCCCATTCATCTGGAGGCGATATCATCTGAAATGGAAGGGACGTGAATGGGGGATGTTCTTTGGACTGCTGATTTTGGTCCCTCTATCGGTCCTACTTGCTGGATTGCGCATTGCCCCGAGAACAGCCTTACCTCTGCCAGGATTGCCGACAAATCAGTTTGGTACAGCACTTTTGCCTTTTGCGGGCTTACCCTGGATTTTGGGTGCTGGCTTGATTGGACCCTTTGGTGCAGCTTCGTTGGGCGGCTTGACAGGCCTGCTGAGAGGCTTGTGGGATACGCATAGCCTGTTCACCATGCTGGAGCTCGCATTATTGGGAGCTGTGTATTCAGTTTTCGTTCGTCAACGATACCGAACTGTCTTTTTCCGCGTTTTACGCCAACCACTATTTGCAGTAATTAGTTTGATCCCACTGCATGCCATTCTGTATGTACTAGGGGCATATTTCACTATACCTGGCGAGGCAACAGCCAGGTTAGATTATGCTTTTAGTAATGCTGGCACGGTAATGCTTGCTTTTACTGGGGAAATGTTGATGGCCGGATTAGTAGCCCAGATCATGATAATTGCCTTTCCGTCAACATGGGGCGGACAGCATGAAATTCAGCCATCACCGGTAGAACAAAGTTTAGAGGCGCGTTTTCTGTTTGGGACAGGGGCTTTTATTCTATTGTTATTGATCACTCTGTTGATCGGTGATTGGATCATAGCCGGTAAAGCCGCTCGAAAAATGTTGAAAGATCGTCTGAGCAGCGCAGCTTGGATGGCTTCGCAGAGTGTGCCATTTTTTTTAGAGACTGGTCAGAATCTAGCGGAGCAGATCGCGACTGATCCGCGTTCATTGGATACAATTGATCCCGACTTATCAGCTTTCCTGGGTGAACAGCTTCAGTCTGTACCTTATTTCGATCAGACCTTTGTGCTAGAAGCAGCCAGCCGTACGATGTTGGGTTGTTATCCCGAGTCTACTTGTTCATCTTTTGTCTTCTTCCCTGAAGAGGACGCCGGCGTTTTATTTGCCCTCAGTGATGTACCAACTCAAATCTACTCCATTCCTCCCAGTGATATTGGTGACGCGGCGCGGGTTTCGTTTTTGGTTGCAATAAAAGATAGCGCCGATCAGACACAGCGGATTTTGGTTGGTCGCACAGACCTGAGTATAAACCCACTCACTCAGCCACTAATTCAAAGTCTCAGCAATATGACTGAGTTACAAGGGAACGGTTTTTTGTTAGATGAAAGCGGTATGATCTTGTACCATCCTGATGACAACCTAATCTGGACAACCTATACTGGTGAGCGGGGCGATCAGTCGCTTTTTTACGATGACACTGCATCTGATGGTACACGTCAAATGGTGTATTACAAACCCGTTGCCGGACGCGACTGGGCGATCGTGTTGACTGTTCCAGCACAAGAAACACAACAATTAGCTCTCGAAATCGCTCTACCACTATCGTTTATGCTCATCGGCATAGCCTTGTTTGCACTGGTCATATTACGTGTAAGCCTTCGTGTGGTCACGCGTTCGTTGCAAAATCTAGCTAGCGAAGCCAACCGTATTGCGCAAGGTCAATTGGATCGCCCGCTGAAAGTAGAAGGTGAGGACGAGGTAGGGCAATTAGGACGTGCATTTGAGCAGATGCGGGCAAGTTTACAACAACGCTTGGAAGAGTTGAACAGGTTATTGGTCGTGAGTCGCGGCGTCGCGTCTACATTAGACATGGAAGAAGCGTTCTCACCTGTTCTGGAAGCAGCTTTAACTGAAGGGGCCAGTGACGCGCGCGTTGTACTTTCACCACAGTTGTTGCCTGAAGCACCGGTCGAGTCGCCGTCATGGTTCTCTGCAGGCGACTCGCGTGATACCTATGTACATCTGGATGAACAAATTCTTTCTTTAGCTGAACAACAGGATCGAATTGTATTGGCAGATGTTACCCGCTCACGAAACCTGACACTGGATAAAAACATATCTAACCCGGCTTCTCTGATAGCTGTCGCACTAAATCACAAGGATCGCTATTATGGCGTTTTGTGGGTGGCGTTTGCTTCGCCATATAATTTTTCAGAAGGCAACGTGCGTTTCATTTCGACGTTAGCTGGGCAAGCTGCACTTGCAGCGGCAAATACGCATTTGTTCCTGGATGTAGAAGTCAGCCGTCGACAACTGGAAGCCATTCTAAACTCTACACCCGATCCGGTACTGGTTACTGATCCAAAGAATCATCTCATCCTCGCAAATTCAGCCGCTAAACAAGCGCTTGGGTCAAACCTCGAGCAGCGCAAAGGGCGTCCGACACAAGAATTTATAAAACAGAAACCGCTGTCTGATTTGCTGCATGCTGCTGGTGATAAACAATCTGTTGAAGTGCTCCTACCTGATGGGCGTACATATCTGGCTACTGCTTCATCGGTTTTGGCGGACGGGCTCCCAGTAGGCCGCGTATGCATTATGCGCGATGTTACTCATTTCAAAGAATTAGACTCTCTCAAGTCTGAATTTGTGTCTACTGTCAGCCACGATCTGCGTTCGCCGCTTACACTCATGCGCGGCTACACCACTATGCTAGATATGGTCGGCGACTTGAATGAACAACAACAGGGCTACGTCAGTAAAATCATCACAGGCGTGGAAAATATGTCCCGCTTGGTTAACGACTTGCTCGATCTGGGTCGTATTGAACTTGGCATTGACTTACAAGTTGAATCCGTCTCAGTGTTGAATGTGTTAGAAAAAGTAACTGGCACGCTTCAAACGCAAGCTAGCCAGAAGAATATTGATCTGAGTCTGGAATTGCCAAAAGACTTGCCGCATCAAATCGACGCCGATCCGGCTCTGTTTCAACAAGCCGTTTATAATCTGGTAGAGAATGCCATAAAATACACGTCCGAAAACGGACAGGTTTTTGTTCGCGTTCGCACTTTGGAGAATGACCTGGTATTTGAAATCCAAGATAACGGCATTGGAATTGCCCCTGAAGATATGGCGCGCCTGTTTGAGAAATTCTATCGAGGCAAGGCGCGCGAGGCCCGCACGCGGGTTGGCACCGGCTTAGGGTTGGCTATTGTCCGCTCGATTGCAGAGCGGCATAGTGGGCGAGTTTGGGTCGAAAGTGAAGAAGGTAAGGGAAGTACTTTTTATTTACAGATTCCAATTAAGCAATCTAAAGAGGTAATTACCTAACAGAAAACTATTCCATAGATTGCTTACCCATGCATACGGCTCTATTTTGCATGTTATATACTATTATATGACTTGATGCAATAATGGAATGGTTATTTCTAACTGGACTTTGCCCTTTTTAGGGATTGATGGGATGGCATGAACCACCTG
>CAZCPP010000112.1:0-10928 GCA_964500655.1 uncultured Anaerolineaceae bacterium
TTACCTTAGGCAGTTCTATTATGGAATCGATTTGCTTTTGGATACTTTTCGTCAGTGTTGCGTATTGGATTGCATTTTTTGTAGAAATAGCATCATCTTCTGCATAATAAACTTGATTTTGTAACATTCTAAGTTTATGGATAGCACTGGCCGTTGAAGGAACAAAAGTACCTTTCCATTCAAGGTAGACAAGTGGACGACTTAAGGGGTCTTGGAAAGTTTCGTCGGGTGGTAGTAGTTGCTTTGCTTTTTTCTTTGCAGTAAGCTCGAGTGACTTCCATGCTTTGATAACACCAGATGCAGGAGAATCTTCAATGAGATTGTAGAGTTCAGGTTCATTTGTTAATGTAACTTTTTCAACTTGCGTGACTTTCTCAACATCCTTTCTCACGTGATCGAGATTTTTTGAGAATTCAATCTCAAATTCCTTATATTTAATTTTTTGAATCAGCGGAATGAGCAATTTGAATTGTTTTCTTCCAATCCAAAATACAAATAGAAGCGTGAGTGGCCAGATTAAAACTTTGAAATACTCCAGAAATATATTTGCATTTTCCATTAGACCTATCTCCTGATTACAATAAACAAAAGAACCTAAACCATTTATTCAAGTTATTAGTTTTATGTTTCTGATAAAAAGAACGTTATCTTAAGTATAAATTATTAAGCACTGAACCACTAAGGTGAGGGGGGCACCCGGGTGGCTCAATTGTCCTTTGTCAAAAAATAACAAATGCGAATATTCCCAGGCAGGTTGCCCTGTTGCTGATTACTCATATCTCAACGCCGCAACCCCGCCACACCGTCCTGGCATTCGGCCGTGTCGCCCCAGCGGGGCCGCGACCCGAACGGGGTGCCAGGGAAAAACGGCGGGGCTTCCACATCCATACGAGCCGCCTGGCGAGAATTTTGTGAATAATCAATTGATGGTAAATAAACGCTCACTAGAAACCTTGCTCAAGGCCCTCCGTCAGCAACTTCCCCTGCTTACGGAGCGGTATGGCGTGGAAACACTGGAAGTTTTTGGGTCTTATATTCATGCCGAGCAGAAGGCTGACAGCGACCTGGATGTCCTGGTTACGTTTCGGGAAGAACCAAGTCTGCTGACCTTTATTGCAATCGAAAATTATTTGTCAGACACATTGGGGGTCAAGGTCGATCTGGTGATGAAAGATTCGCTCAAGCCCGCGATTGGGAAAGTTATATTGAACGAGGCCATGCCAGTATGAAGCGTGCTCGCAAAGAGTAATCACCCAATCCCCGAAACATAAAGGCAAATTTATTGAAAATATAGAATTAATTTCATGTCATTGCGAGCCCCGAAGGGGCGTGGCAATCTCATTGCTCAAGCAAATTTTTGTTCCCAGGTACTTGAGACTGCCACGTCGGCCTGCGGCCTCCTCGTAGTGACACTAACAGCTATTTTGTAATTGAGCTAACATAAAAGCCCCTAAAAGTATCAGACCTTTAGGGGCTATCTGATTACTGAAAACTACCTACTGACCTACTCATGTCTCAACGCCGCAACCCCGCCACACCGTCCTGGCGTTCGGCCGTGTCGCCCCGGCGGGACCGCGACCCGAACGGGGTGCCAGGGAAAACCGGCGGGGCTTCCACATCCATGCGCACCGATTTTTTCCAACATGTCACTCATATCTCAAGGCTGCCACTACATCCATATGGGCTGCCTGGCGGGCCGGGAGTAAGGCTGCCAGCACACCAAACAATAATCCAAATGCAATTGCCGCCAGGATGCCGCTCAGGGGGAAGAAATAACCCATCGGGAAGATGACCTTGATGCCGGTCACAAAGACATAGCCCAGATACAAACCACCCAGGATGCCGAAAGCCGTCCCGATGGCGGCCAGCAGCAGCGCCTCGACCACCACCATATTGCGTACCTGTTTACGCGTCCCGCCTACCGCGCGAATCATCCCGATCTCGCGCGTGCGCTCCAGCACGCCGATGGTCAGCGTGTTGAGCATTGCGATCAACGAGGGGAAGGCCAGCACCGCAAAGACGACATAAATCGCGCTGAAAGCCGCGCTCGCCTGGGCTTCCATAGCATCCACATATTCTGCCCCCGAGATCAACTTGAACTGGGGATAATCATAAGCCAGCGCCTTGATCTGCTCCCCGGACGCCGCGCGGTCCGCGCCTGCACTCAGGTTCAACTGGATGAAGACATCCTCCGCCCCGCCAAAATCGGCCAGCAGGTTGGCCTGTGAAATATAGGCTGTGGTGACCTTGGCGTTCAACATGTCACTGCCCACCGCTACTATTTTGTAAGGCACGCGTCCTTCAGCGGTCAGCAGTTCGAGCGTATCACCCACCTCGGTGCCGGTTGTCAGCTGGAAGGCCTGGTTGACGATCATGGCCCGCCCGCTGGAAATATCGGCATAAGCGGATTCATCTCCCTGCCTGAAATCCAGGCCGCTCACTTTTTGAAATGCTTCCGGTTCGATCCCCAACAGCGAGATCGCGAATCCGTTCGAATGTGTTGCCACAAACCGGAACGTGCTGACAGCCTCCACGCCATCCACCTGACGCATATTTTCTGCCAATTCAGGGCTGGCGCCCATATTGCTGTTCCACAAAGCCACCGAAGGCGAGATGAACAAGTAATCACTGCCCAGGCTGTTGCGAATCTGGTCGAAGAGCGTGCCAGACAGACTGGTGACCAGTCCACCGGCTGCGACAATGACCGCCAAACCCAGCATGCTGGCCGAAGCTGTCACTGCCACGCGCGAGGGCTGGCGAGTCAGATTGCTCTGCGCCAGATCACCGATGCCCTGCCTGGCAGTAGCCAGGGCAGTCATCTTTCCAAACAGACTGGCGAACGGGCGCACCAGGGCAGGCGCGACCAGCACCAACCCGACCAGGAATAAAATACCGCCCGGGACGATCAACACCGCTTGGCCGGACAATATGGCTGCTACCGTTATCACAAGCAGTACCAGGCCAATGAAGAATCCCTTCCCGGTTTGGCGTTTGTAAATACCTTCTGCCAGGGAAGGACGCATGGCTTCCAGCGGAGTGATCTTGGCTGCATTCAGGGCCGGTATCAATCCTGCCATCACGGTCACACCTACACCCAACAGTATGGAGATTCCGATCAAGGCCGGGGAAATAACCGGTTGTCCCAATTTCAGGTTGATGAACAGGCTCATGGGCGCCTGGGCTACTTTTATGATTCCAATTGCCAATAGATAACCAAGCACCAAGCCGATCGCGGATCCAATTATGCCCTGTAGCAAACCTTCGGTCAAAATGGTTCCGATCACCGTACCGCGGGTGGCACCTAGGGCGCGCAGCATACCGATATCCCGGCGGCGTTCGGCTACGATAGTACGAAAGGTGTTGAAGATGATGAATCCGCCCATAAAGAGTGCTAATGCTCCGAACAAGCTGAGCGCAAGCTGGCCCATTTCCATGGTGGCGAACAGTTCGTCGCCGGACATCAAGGTTCCAACCTGGTAACCTTCTCCTAGCGTGGATTCGATAGCGCGCTGGATCTCAGCCCGCCGCTCTTCCCCGGCGAAAGCTTCCACGTTCAAATCGATCAGGTTGACCACTCCGAGTCCCCCGGCCATTTTTTGCGCCTGCGGCAGGTTGACCAGCACCTCTTCGTTGCCAGACAGCACATGGGCCGGCAAAATGCCGATAACGGTTAAATCGGTCAATCCGGAAGCCGCGGGCAGGTGGATGGTCTCACCCACATCCACATTAAAGGCATCAGCCAGGGTTTGTGAGATCAACGCTGAGGCGGCATCTGAGTCTTCCAGGTAACGGCCGGCAAGCACATGAAAAGCACGCACCGAACGGGCTTCTTCCGGGATCACGCCGACCAGGTTGACTGCGATCAGGGCATCTGCCCTGGAGGGGTCTCCATCCAGGTAATCAGGCGGTAAATTGATTGTCCTGTTTAGGGATGCTGAAACAGCACGTACGCCGTCAATATCCCGCACGCGTTCCCCGATATCTAGGGGAAACGATCCGCCGGAGACGTTGGTGATGCTGAAATCGACTTCACCTTCGGCGCCCTGCACGTTGGCCTGCAATGCGGCGATCATGGTTGGCAGTACGGTGTTCATCCCGAAGATGAGCAATACGCCAAATACTACAGCCAGGGTGGTTAAGGTTGTGCGTAATTTTCGCCCGGTAAGATAGCGGGCAGCGAGTGTGAGTTGGAGGTTCATGTATTATCTCTTTTCAACTGTCATTGCGAGCGAAGCGAAGCAATCTCAAGTAACCTGTAAATATGAGATTGCCACGCCCTCGCGCAGCATCTTCGTCGCTCGCGACGAACGGCGCTACACGGGGCTCGCAATGACAACATGAGACTGGCCTAATCCCCAATCTCCTGAATCTTCATTTCAACCTTTTCAACCCCCTTGCCATTTTTCTTCTCGAGCAAGGTCTCATCCACCACCCTGCCGTCCTTGAGGAAGATGATCCGGTCGGCATAGGCCGCGATGCGCGGGTCGTGTGTGACCATCACAATGGCGCGTCCAAATTTCCTGGAGACGTCTCGCAGCAAGGCGGCGATCTCATCACTGGAACGGGTATCCAGGTTTCCGGTCGGCTCGTCAGCCAAGATAAGCGTTGGCTCGGCCACCAGTGCGCGAGCAATCGCTACACGCTGCTGCTCCCCACCTGAGAGTTGGTCCGGCCGGTTGGACATGCGCGCTTCCAGGCCAAAGTGCCCCAGCCATTTCCTTGCTTTTTCCCTGGAATCCGCAGGGCTGGCGCCATCCAGCGTGATCGGGAGCGCGGCGTTCTCTGCCGCGCTCAATACCGGGATGAGATTGAAAAACTGGAACACGAAGCCAATCCTTCGCCGCCGCATTTCGGTCAATTGGTCGTCGGGCATCTCAGCGATGGAGTTGCCCTCGATGACGACCTGCCCTTCGCTGGGCGTATCCAGCCCACCCAGCAGGTGCAACAGGGTCGATTTTCCACATCCGCTGGGGCCCATGATGGCAACGAATTCACCATCCTCCACACCCATATTGACGTGGTCGAGAGCGGTCACGGCGGTCACGCCGGAACCGTATATTTTGGTTAGATTTTGAGTTTGAACGAGAGTCATGATGTTGCTCACTTATTTACTTTGTACAGGGGTCAATAGTCAGCCCAATATCCCCGTTTGGGCATATCAGGTAATAATCAGTCAGAGACTGTAATTTCTTTTTGGCGTGATATTTCCCCCGGAGGTGGGTGTTCTGACCCGCTATTGCCCTTTTTCGGGCGTCCCCGGCGGCGGATCTTCGGCTCGGGGAAAGGTTGTCCCTTGATAGCTTCTAACCGTACTTCGATCATGTCCAGCCAGCGCAGGTCGGCTTCCAGGTGCATGATGATCTTATCCACCAACAGGATTTGCGCCAGCTCCGTACCCGGATCGTAAGTATCACGTTTGGTAGTGGCTGCATGCAACTCCTGATACAGGTGTGCGCGTTGCGTCTGGATCAGTCTTTCCGGATCCGCTTCGCCGCTCGCTAAGCCAACCATCAACTTGACGAATACTTCGTCCCGTTGATGCTCGGTCGGTACACCATTGGAGAACCAGGCACGCAATTCCCGGTCACCTGCGGGGGTTATGCTGTACACGCGGCGGGAAGGCTCATCGCCTTCGCCCAAATCCGAAGAAAGCTCTACCAGTCCTGCTTCTTCTAAACGGTCCAGGGTGGTGTAGATCTGGGCCGGTTTCACGTCCCAGTTGGCGTCACCACCCACTACGGCTTCAAAGACCGCGCGCAGTTCGTACCCATGGCGTGGTTTTTGAGCGAGAAATCCGAGAATTGCGTTGCGAACAGACATAAATAGTATACAGGTTATTATTTTATCGAACGGGCTAAATATTATACGAGTTTATATTTTCTGTCAAGGGTAAATTTGCTTCGTTGGTTGAGTAGGCAGCAAGTCTCGATACACCGCTTCGAGGAACTCGACCAGCGAAGCCGTATCGAAACCAATGAAGGAGAAACTTCCAAATTGCAACTTGTTTGTCAGGTCAATGCCCCGCTGTGCCTGTATAATCGCGCCTATGTCTCTGGATACGCTGCTGACCCATTGGAAAAAAGACACACTGACCGCCGATAATATCGTCACCTGGCAGACTACCCGCGCGCGGGCGTCAGTCACGCATCCTTTTCCAGACGATTTACCTGCCCCGCTCCGAGAAGCGCTATCTGGCCTTGGCATCCCATCGCTATACAGCCACCAATTCCAGGCCTGGACGCATGCTCACGCCGGAAAAAACGTTGTGCTGGCCACCAGCACCGCCTCCGGTAAAACCCTGGCCTATAATCTGCCCGTGCTGGCTTCGCTGCTGGAAAATCCAGAAGCAAAGGCGCTTTACTTTTTCCCGACCAAGGCATTAACCCAGGATCAACTCTCCAATCTTCAAGGCCTCCAAGCGAAGATATCTACAGTGAATTCCGCCATTTATGATGGCGACACGCCTAAACACGACCGGGCAACCATTCGGGCAAATGCCCATATAGTGCTGACTAATCCTGATATGCTGCATACTGGTATCCTGCCCCACCACACCAACTGGGCAGATTTTTTCCGCAATTTGAAGTTCGTAGTAATTGACGAGTTGCACACCTACCGCGGTGTCTTCGGCTCACACGTTGCCAACGTCATCAGGCGATTGAAGCGCGTGGCCGCATTTTATGGCGCCAGCCCACAGTTCATAATGACATCAGCGACTATTGGAAATCCGAAAGAGCTGGCGGAAAAGTTGATCGAAGCCCCCGTTACACTGATCGACGATGACGGTTCCTCGCGCGGCGAGCGCCATTTTCTAATCTATAACCCGCCCATTGTGAACGAGTCGCTGGGCTTGCGTGCCAGCTTACTGCTTGAAAGCGTTCGGCTGGCAAAAGATGTGCTGTTTGCAGGGGTGCAGAATGTTGTGTTTGCACGCTCGAGGCGCAGTGTAGAGATCATTCTCACTTACTTACAGGAATCCCGTTCTTCCGCTGGGGAAAAGAAGGATATTAGAGGCTACCGCTCAGGATACTTGCCATCCCAAAGGAGGGAGATAGAACAAGGTCTTCGAAATGGGTCCGTCAAAGCTGTAGTTGCCACCAACGCCCTCGAGCTGGGTATCGACATCGGCGGGCTGGAGGCGGCTATCCTGGTCGGCTATCCGGGAACCATCGCGTCAACATGGCAGCAAGCGGGCCGGGCCGGCCGCGGGGATGCTCCCGCAGCTGCGGCGTTGGTTGCATCTTCTAGTCCACTGGACCAATTCCTGGCCCACCACCCTGAATATTTCCTGGGGCGTTCTCCAGAGCACGCTCTCATCAACCCCGATCATTTGCTCATCCTGCTCGAGCATCTGCGCTGCGCTTTGTTTGAGTTGTCATTTAATAAAGGGGATCACTTTGGAGGCCAACCTGTGGATGAATTCCTGGAGTTCCTGGTGGAAAATCGGGAGGCTCATCACTCCAAGGATAAATTTTTCTGGATGGCAGACGAATACCCGGCTGCAAATATCTCCCTGCGTTCAGCCTCACCGGAAAGTATCCTGATCCAAACCACAGACGACCCCGCTTCTTCGGGCGGAGGAGGTTCGCCCCAAACCATCGGCGAGATCGACTTGGCCAGCGCATTCTGGATGACACATCCGCAAGCAATCTACATGCACCAGGGACAGCAATATTTTGTCCATAACCTGGATCTGGATACGCACACCGCCAACGTGACCGCCGTCTCGCTAGACTACTATACCCAATCCCAGCGCCGTACTGAGATCGAATTGCTGGCCGAGAGCGCGCAGGTGGTTGTATCGGGCGGGGAAAAGGGTTGGGGCGAGATCCAGGTTACATCGCAGGTGGTGGGTTTCAAACGCCTACGCTGGTTCACCCACGAAAACCTGGGAGAAGAAACCCTCGACTTGCCTGCTTCTGAAATGCAGACCACTGGCTATTGGCTTTCGATCTCCGCTGAGACGGTTGATTCTCTGAGCGCAAATGGCTTGTGGACCAACGCCCCCAACGATTACGGCTCGAGCTGGCCACAGATTCGCGACCGCGTCCGCGAACGAGATAAGTACAAATGCCAATCATGCGGACGACCAGAGACAACCCCTTCGGGCACAGGTACCCGCCAGCACGATGTGCATCATAAAGTGCCTTTTCGCATGTTCCGTGATGAAACCGGGCTCATCTTGCATGAGCGCGCCAACCAGATGAATAACCTGGCCACACTATGCCCCGAATGTCACAAGATGGCAGAGACAAACGTGCGCGTCCGTTCGGGATTGGCAGGGTTAAGCTATGTGCTGGGAAATCTTGCGCCTCTCTTCCTGATGTGCGATCCCGGTGATTTGGGTACTCACATCGAATCAGTCGGTACAGCGAGCTTTCCGCAACCAGCCATAGTACTATATGACATGGTCCCGGCAGGGATTGGCTTCAGCGAGAAGTTATTTGAGTTGCACAACGAACTCATCCAGAATGCGCTGGAGTTAGTGGGGCAATGCGCCTGCGTAGCCGGCTGTCCATCCTGTGTAGGGCCCGGTGGGAAGAACGGTATGGGTGGCAAACAGGAAACAATCGCTATTTTGAAGGAATTTGTGAAATAAATATTCGTGAATTAACCCGTGATGGAATCCCCGCCATCTGGGAGATCGACCGCAGTGAAGTAATTGATGGCATTTATTATCTTCGTGATGGAAAATTGGTGCTCGAAGCTGAACACTATGATTTGGCTGGATGGCCACCCGGCGAACCAGCCCATTACACTCCATTCTTACTGGATTGTTTCGACCGCCACGGTCATTTCTGGGGAGCTTTTATAGAAGATCAATTGATAGGCGCTGTTATTAGATCTCTTGCAAAAGTCAACAATCTACCTTGCCCTAGGCGCCGTCCTCGCCGCCGGGGACGGCGACGAGAGCACTTATGCAAGAGGTCTATTTTAGAAAGAAAATTCATTGGAGGACAAAAAGACACTTTGTAAATGAAGCTCCTATACGTTAGCAATAGCTTCCGTAAGCAGGGATTGGGTGAAAAGGTATTCCAGATTGCTGCTGAAATAGCTATTGAATTGGGGGCAAAAAAATGTATATCTCTGTAACGCCATCAGAAAATACGGTCAGTTTTTATATATATTTGGGCTGCGTTCTTGCGACAGAAATCGATCAGGAACTCTTCGCCTTAGAGCCAGAAGACATTCATATAAAATATGTGCTTGATTGCAAAGAAGATGCACCAAAATAACACTAACGCTTGTTAGGTTAAGCTAACTTACCCCTCTCGCATCCAACGTCTGGCAGCATCATGAGGGTGCTGATGGTTTCTCATCGCATCTAGCAGTGTTTCGGGGTCAACTTCACAGGCTAGAGCATCAAGATGTTCTTGAAAGATAAACCCTTCACCCACAGCATGCTGTAATGCCACCAGCAAGGGGTTATAGTAATTTTTCACATTCAACAAGCCAACAGGTTTATGGTGTTCACCAACTTGTGCCCAGGTGACAGTTTCAAACAATTCATCGAAGGTGCCAAAACCACCCGGTAAGGCAATATATCCATCAGACAATTCGTGCATGCGGGCCTTACGGGCGTGCATATCTGGGACTACATCCATGTTCGTAAGGCCACCGTGGGACAGCGGGTCAGTGTGCATTGAGGGAATAATGACACCAAAAGCTTCTCCACCGTTTTCCAGGGTACCGTCAGCAACCGCGCCCATAAGGCCCGTCTTTCCGCCACCGTAAATTAAACGGAGCCCGTGATTGGCCAGCGTCAGCCCCATTTGACGGGCAGCGGCCAGATAGTCCGGGGAGACCGAGTCCGATGATCCACAATACACACAAATTGACTTCATTTTTCACATCCTGCCACTTATTGAGAGAAGTACCTGAGTAGTATACTGGAAACGTGAATTTTCGGTTAGAGTTATATAAGACCCTCTTTCAGGGGCTTGTATAACTGTTATGTTTAGGCATAGAATAAATAACGATGGATTATAAAGATTATTATCAGACTCTGGGCGTCTCGCGAAATGCCAGCACGGATGATATCCGCAAGGCGTATCGAAAATTGGCTTTGCAATATCACCCAGACCGCAATCCTGGCGACAAGCAGGCTGAAGAACACTTTAAAGAAATTAACGAGGCCTATCAGGTGCTCAACGACTCACAAAAACGCGCCCATTACGACCGCATGGGAAGCGCTTATTCAAACTGGCAGCAACGTGGCGGTGGAGGTGGCGGTTTTGACTGGGGTCAATGGGCGCGAGGCGCTCCGGGCGGCACACGTGTAAATGTTGAAGATTTTGGCGGCGGCTTTGGCGATGATCTATTCTCAGATTTCTTCCGAGCCATTTTTGGGGGTATGCGAGGCTCCGGAGCTTCTGCACGAGGTAGCCAGGCCTACCAACAGCGGGTTGAGATTAGCTTGGAAGATGCATTTAATGGTACAGCCCTGCAAATTCAGACCGAGGGCAAACGTAAAAAGGTGAAAATCCCACCCGGTGTGCGTACTGGCTCCAAAGTCCGCGTGACCGGCGCAGGTCCACATGAATCAGATCTATATCTGATCGTTCAGGTTGAAGAGCATAAGAACTTTTCACGTAAGGGAAACAATCTACATACCACAGCAAAAGTTAGTGCCTTTACAGCTATGCTGGGCGGCGAAGCCGAGGTTGAGACCATGACCGGAAAGGTAAAATTGACCATCCCACCAGGCACACAACCGGAACAAGTTTTCCGTGTGGCCAGGCGCGGCATGCCACATCTTAAGAGCCCAAATACAAAAGGCGATTTGCTCGTACGGCTAAAGGTAGAAATTCCTCGTCAACTGTCGTCAAAACAAAGAGAGATCCTAGAAAAAGTTTCGAAAATCAAATAACATAACTAGCTACCGGACACTTTAACAAATGAATAGTTGATCGACAAGGATTCTCCAA
>CAZCPP010000113.1:0-10881 GCA_964500655.1 uncultured Anaerolineaceae bacterium
CCATACACCTATCTTAATCGCTTTCAATCGAAAATGCGTAACTACAGTGAATTAATTGAAAAGGTTACAGATATTATCGGCGAGTCTCTTTATCCGGATAATTTTGGTGTTCTTTTGCTCAACGAAAAAGGTGATACCCTACATGCGCACTCATCATATCGAGGTGTAAGCATTATGGGTTCTCCGCCAAGTATTTCACTGGGTCAAGGAATCAGCGGGCAAGTTGCAACCAGCGGGAAACCTCTGCGCATCCCAAATGTGAGAAACAATAAAAAATATATCGAGGTCACATCCCAAGTTCGCTCCGAGCTCTGTGTCCCTATAATTCATGGTGTAAAAGTTCTGGGCGTTATCAATGCCGAAAGTGTCAAAATTAACGCCTTCACTGAAGCTGACGAGCACCTTCTCACGACAATAGCGAGCACGCTTGCAACCGCTCTTGAAAAGTTACGGCTTTTCGAGTCTGAACAACAACGACGTCAGGACGCAGAAATTCTGCGCGAGGCAACCACAGGCTTGACCACCACTTTGGATCTGACCTCACTCCAAAATGTTATTTTGGATTCGCTTGGAAAAATCCTCCAATTTGATAGCGCTTCTATCGCATTAGATCAAGAAGGAGAGTTGCGAATTACCATTGGAAAAGGATTTCCAGCAGACTATCAAGTGATTGGAAATCTGCTTGAAGATGACGGAAAATGGAAGTCTATCAACGATATTCATAGATCCCTGATTATTCCCGATGTGCAAACGGACCCGGAGTTTAAACAATGGGAGGGTTCTGGTTACATTCGAGGCTGGATGGGGATTTCAATGGTGGCGAGTGGAAAAGTAATTGGTTACATTTTTCTAGACAGTCGCGAGGTAGATCACTTTACCAAGAAAGACGCCACACAAGTAGAAACGTTTGCAAATTCAGCTGCAGTTGCAATTGAAAATGCACGCTTGTTCTCCAAAGAACAAGCGCAAAGAAAGAGTAGTGCAGTATTGCTCGATCTGATGCGCATTTCTGCATCTTCACTAGATCTTGAAGAAGTCATGCAAATCACTCTTGAGCGTTTAAGTGAATTGGTTCCCTCTGATTCCGGCACCATACAACTGGTAGAAGATAATTTTCTGCGGATTGCAGCCACATTGGGTCTTGCATCGAATGCATTATCTGTAGGCGAACTCATACGCTTGGAAGATTATCCGCTCAACAGAAGGACTCTTGAAGATAAACTCCCTATTTACATTGGGAATACTACAAAAGAATCTGACTATGTTATCCTGCCGGGACTCGAACGGATTCGTTCTTTCTTAGGCGTGCCACTGATTTATAAGGGTGAAGCAATTGGCCTGATAATACTAACAAGTGAAGAAAAGCAATATTTTAGGGAGCAAGAAATCGAGCTTTCTCTCGCCGTAGCCCGGAATGCAGCAATTGCTATTGAAAATGCCCGTCTATATCAAAGTGCAAAAGATTCCGCAGATAGGCGTGCAATTCTGCATCAATTAAGCCAGGACGTCGTACAGACATTGAGTTTAGATGATACATATCAAGCAATTTATAAGGCAGCAAAAGAATTGATGCATTGTGATGCCTTTGTAATATCGTTACACGATGAGGTTAATAAGGAAAATATAGCTGCCTACCTCATCGAACAGAATGAAAATTATCCAACCCAAACCACACCCGATAGCCAAGGCTTAGCCTCAAAGGTAATTAACAGTGGAAAAGCAATAATTATTAACCAATTTGAAGAATTCAAGGATGAGAGAATCTTTCGTTTTGGAAGCAAGAGACGAGTGCAATCCGTTTTGGCTGTACCAATGAGAGTAAGTAATAAAACGATCGGCATGCTGTCAGCTCAATGCTATCTTCCTAACAAATATGGTAAGGAAGAGCAGGTACTCTTAGAAATGCTTGCCTCATATGGTACAACAGCGATCGAGAATGCACGTTTGTTTGAAGTAGAACAACGACGCCATCGCGAAGCAGAAACGTTACGGCAGGCAGCTATGGCTGTCACTGCAACTCTTGACCTCGAAAGTGTGTTAGAAGCCCTTCTACTTGTTATGAAGCAGGTTATTCCTTATGATAGCGCCAGCGTAATGCTGCTAGAAGGTGACAAGCTACAACTTGCTGCTGCACAAGGATTTCCTAACTCCGAAGATATACAATATATGCAGTTTACAGCGAATGATAAGTTGTTCATTGCGGTCAAAAATAGCGTAGACCCAATCATTATTAAAAATGCCCAAAATGATAAGCGCTTTAAAAAGTGGGCTGGTACTGACTTCGTCCGTGGCTGGATGGGAGTTCCATTAATTTTGCATCATGAAGTTATTGGCTATATCACATTTGATAGTCGGCAGGAAAATGTTTATGACGAAAAAATTGCATCGCTATCCCAGGCTTTTGCAAATCAAGCTGCTGTTGCCATTCAAAATGCGCGTCAATTCGAGGCTAAACAGCGACACTTTGAAGAAGCTGAAACACTACGCCAAACAGCAGAAGCCATCACTTTGTCACTGGATATTCAACAAGTTCTGAATGCAGTCTTGAACAATCTCAGCCAGGTTGTCCCTTTTGATAGTGCCGCCCTTTTTCTCATTGAAGGAGATATGGTACGTATAAATGCGGCAAAAGGTTTTCTAAAAAACAACAGTGTTGTCGATTCTCTCTTTCCTGCAAGCAATGCGCTGTTGCAAAAAGTAAGTGAAACTGGAAAGCCCTTAATACTGGAAGATGCCCAGGCTGACCCGCGATTTGAGAAATGGGCTGCTGCGGACAAGATTCGAGGGTGGATGTGCATCCCATTAATCGCTCGAGGCGTGACGATAGGCTATATAACAATCGATAGTTTTACACGCGGAGCATACAATGAACACGATGCTTCTTTGGCCACAGCCTTTGCACATCAAGCAGCTGCTGCAATTGAAAATGCTCGCTTATTCGAACGAGGAGAGCAACAAATCCGTCAACTTACAGCGTTACGTGATATTGATAGTACTATCTCGTCCAGTTTCGATCTGAGGGCAACGTTAAATATCTTAATTGGGCACGCAACCAGGGAACTCAAAGCTGATGCTGCTGTAATCTTTCTCTATAATCCAAATCTTCAAGCACTCAATTTCTACACTAGCACAGGGCTAAAGGAAAAATTCAATTCATCAGTGTTGCATTTCCGTATTGGAGAGGGCTTAGCTGGCCAGGTTGCCCTAAAAAGAAAAATAATCCTTGTCCCAAACCTGACAGAATTTCCAGAGTTAAATGATAACTCACATATAAAAGATGATAACTTTAAAAGCTACTTTGGTGTTCCACTTATAGGAAAAGGGCAGATCACGGGTGTGCTAGAAATTTATACTTGTAATGAAATTGATCCAAATCCAGATTGGATAAACTTCCTGCATACCTTGGCAGGACAAGCGGCCATTGCTATTGATAGTGTGCAAATGTTTGAGAACCTGGAACGTCGCAACCAGGAACTCTCACTCGCTTATGACAAAACTCTTGAAGGTTGGGGACGAGCTCTAGAGTTGCGTGATAAAGAAACCCAAGGTCATACCGATCGCGTGGTTGAAATGACAGTTGAACTTGCACGTCGCATGGGTGTTATTGGCGAAGACCTCACTCATATCAAACGCGGAACACTTCTCCATGATATTGGAAAATTAGGTATTCCTGATCAAATTCTGCACAAACCAGAACCTCTTACTGAAGAAGAGTGGGTACTTATGCGTCAACACCCTCATTATGCCTATGACTTAATGCGTGCAATCCCATATCTTCAACCCGCTCTAGATATTCCATTTTCCCACCATGAACGTTGGGATGGGAGTGGATATCCTAAAGGCCTTAAAGGCGAAGACATCCCCTTACCAGCCCGAATATTTGCCGTAGTTGATATTTGGGATGCTCTCTTATATGATCGTGTGTACCGTGATGCCTGGCCAGAAGAGAAAGTTATTGAGTACTTAAAAAATACGGCTGGCATAGAACTCGATCCCGAGATTGTAAAAGTATTTTTAGATTTACTCGAGGAAGAGAAACGCTTAGAGAAGAAATAATAATTTAGCCTTTTCAATTTAGGACTATTTTACACGTACAAAACGACGCTTTCCTAATTGCAATACTCCGGGATGTGGGAAAGTTTCATCCCCACGTGCCAATGTCTCACCATCCAAGCGTACACCCTTCTGATCGATTAATCGTCGCGCCTCGCTCTTGCTGGACGTTAGGCCTGCTCCCAATAAAACATCCAAAACAGTTGCTCCAGCTTGCATCTCATACTCCGACATTTCGTCAGGTGTTTCCTTTTGCTGGAACAAACGTACAAAGGCTTGCTCCGCAGCAAATGCCTTTTCATCAGTATAAAAAATGCTTACAATCTCACGCGCCAATTGCATTTTGGCATCACGGGGATGAGTTTTTCCCGTCTCAACATCTTTTTCAATAGCTGTAATTTCCTTTGGCGACCAACGTGTGACCAAGCGAAGGTATTGCCCCATAGCGGAGTCTGGAATACTCATCACTTTGCCATACATGTCTTCGGCGTTGGTGTGAATGGGAATAACATTGCCGGTTGACTTAGACATGCGTTGTACGCCATCTGTACCCGGCAATATTCCGGTGATAATACCCACCAAAGGCTTTTGGCCCAGTGCTTCCTGTAATTTGCGCCCAGCAACAATAATATTAAATAACTGGTCGGTTCCACCTATTTGTACATCTGTTTCCATTGCGACTGCATCATAACCTTGCATTAGCGCATAAAATGTCTCATGCAAAAAGATTGGTTCACCGCTCTCCAGGCGCTTAGAGAAATTCTCACGAGCCAAGAACTGCTGGACGGTGAATTTCTGTCCCAAACGAATTAAATCCACCAGAGTCAGTTCAGAAAGCCATTCTCCGTTATAGCGGACTTTTGTCTTCTCTTGGTCCAGCACGCGAAAAGCTTGATCGGCGTATGTCTTTGCATTATCGGCAACCTGTTCCTCGGTCAATATCGGACGCGCTTTGTTCTTGTCCGAGGGATCACCCACTAGAGCTGTATAGCTGCCTATCAAAAACGTTACCTCATGTCCTAAATCTTGGAACTGACGTAACTTGCGCATGGTAATTGTATGACCTAAATGCAAGTCTGTAGAGGTCGGATCATAGCCACAGTACACTCGCAGCGGACGCCCCTCATCTTGAGATTCAATCAGCCGTTGACGCAGATCCCTCGACATAGCTTTCATCAACTCTTCATCGCCATAATCAGTGCCCTGCATCAATAGTTCAACTTGTTCATCAATGTTCATGGGAACCTCCCGTAAAAAAAATAACGCATCACGTTTTACGTTTCCGTGATGCGTGAAATGAAACGAAAAACGTCAATCAACCCCGCGCATAATAATACGCGTTATTCGACTCCTCATTCAAAACCAAACCTGTCGCACGTAGGATTTCATCCAAGATAAGTTGCCCTTCGGCAAATCCAGTATGTCCACGAATTTGACCCTGAAACTGGACTTCGCCCAGTGTTTTGAAGTCAAAATGGTGCTTCTCACCAATGACCTGAACCGACTTTCCCCAACGAGCGAGCAAAACCTCTACTTTCTGAATCTCGTTCCAACTCAACCACACCCGGCGGAGTCCATTCTTAAAGTATATACCATCATCCATAAGCTCGATACACGTTTGTCTGTCCATCCAATTTCCGAAGGAAATGCTTAACGCTGAAAGTATCAGGAAGCCGCAAAAGATCCAAGTCCATCCCGGCACAATATCCAGGGTCTGGTTCAGGATAAGCAAGCCAACCAAAGCAGCTAGCGCTAACAACCAAGCATTTACCTCTCCACGGCGCGGCATCAATTCAGGGTGAAATTCGCTGATTTCATTTTCAGCCATATGCGATATTATACAATACCTTATTGAGCAAGATTAAAGGTAAATTCCCACGGACCCTTGAGTGTAAAAAACTCATCGCTGTACACGAGTTGCTCGGCTTCATCCTGACTCATGGTTTCCGGCTTGCTAATAATTTGCAGAACACTTTCATCAGTACAGGTTAAAGTGATAGCAATTCCGCGCTCTTCGAATGCCTGTTGGATCTTGGGCATGTAAATAATGCAATAATCGCGTTCGTAGGAAGAGGGAGCAAATGAATCAATACTTACAATAACGGTGGACAAATTTGCATCAGGTGGAACGTAAAATTCTAATGTATCGCAACGCGTACCAGGTTGCCCATCTTCGGTTGACGCATCCAATCTAAGCAAGGTAGTACCATACTCTTCTAAGACAATATCACTATATTTTAGGCTAGCCTTCCAAATCGTCCAATCAGACATATCTGGCAATGAAAAACAGACGTCGGCATAAACTTGCTTGCCATCCTGCCAGGCACGTTCCACTCGGACATCAATCCCGCTAACAACCTGACTTGGAGAAATTGATTCTGCTTCAGATGTCGGATATGAAGGCGCGATGAAAGGCGTTGTTGTAGGAAGAGCAGGAGGCGCCTGTGGCTGGTCTTGATTACTTGAAAATGGCGATGTACATGCCATTGTAGACAATAGCAAGGTTAATAGAAATAGATAAAATCGATATGGCATTGTTTTTCCTTTCAAATTTATTCCTGACTGTAAATTTCCTCCAGAGCATCTTCCAACTCTGGGAAATGGAAAGTATACCCGTTTTTCAATAAACACTTCGGCTTTGAAAAACGACCTTCGGTGACAAGCACACTCATTTTACCTAAAAACCAATCGTAATAGAAATACTGGAACGGGAACCAGTAAGGACGCTTTAAAATCTTTGCTAATGTGCGCATGAATTCTATATGAGTGGTCATTTGCGGAGCGATTATATTAAATACTCCATTTGTCTCGGGATTGTTCAATAAGAATAGTATAGAGCCTATTTGATCAGCGCCGTGAATCCAAGGAAGAGCCTGTTTCCCATTACCTAGTCTTCCACTAGCTAACAAACGGGCAAGACCATTAAATGCATGAGGGGTGCATCCTCTGCAAGTATGACAGCCGTGCGACACACGACATGACGCACACCAACCTCCTTTACCGATTTTTTTGCACCCTCCCACGTAACTGTGAGTTGTGAAAGGTAATCATTCCCGGGCGGCGAAGATTTGTCAGCAATGCTCTCGCCATGTAAGCCGTAATGGTTGATGCCGGATATTTGGATATATACCTCTGGGCGGGTAGCGGCTTTTTTTTTCGGAAGCTAGTGCATGCCCGGGTTTGATGCGCGAGTCTAGGATCATTTGTTTTATCTATGGTCAATTATTCAAGCTCAATCCCGACAGGTTGATAACAGCGTCCATCTCATTGAATAATTACCCCAATTATCAATTGTTCTCCAATCCCAATGGACGACATTAGCATCTGGATTAATTTCTCTGGAATCACGGGATCGCATCCATATTTGATGGTTATCCGCATCCAGAACTTTGGTCAGGCGATTTCCCATGAAACCGGATCCACCGACAAGTAATACTTCATTTTTGGTCTCCTAGGAGTGATTGTGCTATAATCAGCGCTATTGTGGAGGCTCCATGCATGAGCCAGTACTAGTCTTAAATGCTAATTTTGAGCCGATTAATGTTTGCTCTATGCGACGAGCCATCGGGCTGATCCTAGGAGATAGGGCAGCGATGGTGGTCAACGGGCGCGGACACATCCACACTATCAATCATCTATTTCCGCGACCTTCAGTGATCCGGCTAGAGCATATGATCCATCGGCCTCGCCCGCGTGTGAAATTGACTCGACGCGAAGTCTTTCGACGCGACAATTATTCATGCCAGTACTGCGGCCGTCGCAATACACCTCTAACTGTTGATCACATTTTACCAAAGCGATTAGGTGGAAAACATACATGGACGAACGTTGTGGCAGCTTGCCCAAGCTGTAATCATCGGAAGGGCGGGCGACGACTCAAAGAGCTGCGAATGAAATTGCTACATCCTCCCAAGGAACCATCTGCCAGCGCAATTTATTTATATGGTCGTCATTTGGATGAGAATGGAGAATGGGAACCATTTATTATTGGATGGTAAATTAATATATTTTCCACTATCACCCACCTTTTTATTAGGTGAGTATTTGTTTAGAATTCGAGAGTCATGAAGTCGGCTGCTAAAGCAACTTCACCTTGATAATGCTGACGAGCCTCTGTGATCAGTTCGTTATCAGCAAATTCACCCGTTGGATAATGAATTAAATATAACTTCCCAACTTCTGCCTGGGCAGCGATCTGGCCCGCTTGCCCTGCAGAGGAATGACCTTGTGAAGCTCCTGTCGCCTCGTGAATCAAGACATCTACACCCTCAGCAAGGCGACGAACTTCCATACAGGGTTCAGTATCACAAGAATAAACGAGAGATTTTTGTTTATTTTTGAAATCAAATCGCAGTCCAATGGTCGGAATTAAGTGCCGTACGGGCGAGGAAATAATCTTGAATTCATCACAATCTAATAACCCTGTGTTCTCGGTAGCAGGGAGGCGATGAAAAGCAACCGGGAAAAAGTCTGGCCATTTTTCCCAGGAATACATTGTCATTAATTGTTCTATGCGATCCAAGGTATGATGCAATCCATAAATATTAATTAACTTCTTACGTCCACGTAACCACATATCCATGAGAAGAAGAGGTACACCAGAAACATGGTCAGGGTGGAAATGCGTCAAAATCAAGTCTGTTAAGTCCATGAAATCGACGCCAGCATGCTCTAAACGTCGAATTGGGTTGTTTACACAATCCACCATTACGATACGATTCTCTCCCACTAGCACCATATGTGTATTTTCGCTTTCCTTAGAAGAAACAGCATTTGAGGCGCCAAGAATAATCAACTTTGACATGATGAATTTCCAAACCCCCTAGAAAGCAGCCTCAAGTAACAATGGAGTTAGATATGTCTCTATCACTGCTGCGATAATCAGTAAGGGCACAACCAAGCCGATCGCAATCTTGACCCAATCAGCCAACTGTTCCACTATAACCTCACCCATGGATCGGCCTACCTGGGGTGTAACCAAAACAACTCCAATGCGTAACATGGCAGCACTGGCTAAGATCAAAGCAGGAATTTCAAATATTCCATGGGGCAACAAGCCATTAACGGCTAACGTTACAGGAGAATAACCCAATAGCTGGAAAACACCCAATACAATGCCAACCGTACTCAAATTCACTAGATAGACAAACATTCCTAATACGCTAAACGAGATCAGGCCTGCCAACAATATCAGACCAACAGCGCGCACATTATGACTAAAAATATTTATCGCCGATAAATTTTGCCCTAAGCCAATCAAATTGGTCGATTGTTCAAAGCGTTCAGAGAATTCTTGAACTTTTTCAGGAGTTGCCATATCTACGATCTCTGAAACAGTTGATACTGTCCATTGAAAAGAAAACCAAAATGCAACCACCGCTAGAATAAGTAACACTCCCGTCGGAAGGAGCAATTTCTGCAACGCAATACGTATCTCATGTTTGTACCAAATCCAAACAGATTTTGCTTCACCAACGAAATAATCTCGGAAAGTACTCCATACCCAACGCATACTTAACACATCAATCTCGCGACCTAGAAGATATTCACGCTGAAAATGCGACAAGCCCACACGAATTATCAATCCTGCTAAGATAAAAACTCCCGCCACCGCCAACCAAAGTACCTGGTTGTTACCCCAAAATAACAAAGCACTTTCACCTTGCATCAATACAGCTACAGGAATTACGATGAAGGAAGCGAGCAAATTTGCAGCCTTTACTGATGTAGACTGTACAGAGATCACAATTGCTGCACTGACCATAAGAACAGCATGGGCAACAGTGAGCGCCAACAACTGGATTAATACAGACAATTCCGGCATCGCGATCCTTTGCCGAGATACAATAACTAAATATATACCAATAGATATCATACTGGCAATTAATGGGGTGATAATCCCGATCCTGCAGTTTACCCACATACATATGCCAATCTTCCAATGGTGTACTGAGTAATGGCTCGATTGTTCCACGTTCTTTTTCACCCACAAAAGATTCCAATGCAACTACGAGAGATATGGTAATGGGAAAGAACCCAATTATCAACACTGAAAACGGCACTAATCGGTCGACCAATAATGTGCCACCATATTGACCAACAAATTCTACCGCCGCACGGGCAACTTCATTCATCAAAAATGGAAAAACAATCGTCAATAGGATCAACGGAAATAAAATGCGCCAATCACGAAATTGGTCACGAAGTTCGCGTTTGGTAACAAGCCATACGGGAGTAAACCATTTCATTTTGAATCCCCAATTTTTAATGATTTATAAGGGTCGACTTCATTTGAAGCCTGCGTATCTTCCATTACCTTTAGATAAACTTGCTCCAAACTACGCGGAACTTCCTGCAGGGTGATCACTGGAGCTTGTGACTCCGTCAACTGACGTAACAATAACGGATTCGTTTCTTGTGGTCGATCCACACGGAACCGCATTTTGTCTCCATTATTCCTGTTAATTGTCACACCTTTTGGTAATGTAAGTTGATCTGCGTGCCAAGGATGTGATAATTTCGCTTCATACTCCACCGGGCCAAGGATTTGTAACTTGAGTTCATCAAGTGTTCCGCTGAGCAATATTTGCCCGCGATAGATTATGGCAATAATATCTGCCAGGGCTTCTGCTTCTGCTAGATTATGAGTGCATATTACGATTGTCCGTTGGGAAGATTTCAAACGTGAGATCTCATCGCGAACCAAACGAGCTGACTCCGGATCCATGGCTGAAGTTGGTTCATCCAACAACAAGGCAGGTGGTTCATGGATCAACGCGCGCGCCAATGCCAGTTTTTGACGCATACCTTTTGAATATTCACCCACGC